>JAJFTJ010000003.1 GCA_021373015.1 Nitrospiraceae bacterium | reverse complement strand
CATCTTCTGCGGTGTGCCAAGATGGTCATTGTGATAGAAATAATAATTTCCATTTTCAAGCATAAAGACTGGGTTTGTTCCCCAGATGCTGTTTGGCATCCAGCCATATGCTTTTTTGATGTTTCCTGTTGAGTCATATTCACCGATTAATCCTTCATCAGCATAGAGATAATAAGTGACTTGTCCGTTTATATCTTGCTTTATTCTTCTTCCAAATGGGTCGTAGGTGTAGGCTGCGATTCTGCCGTCAGGGAGTTCTACTTTTTCAAGTCTGTCTGATGAGTTGTATGTGTATTTTGTTATCTGGCTGCCATTGGTTTCCTGAATTGTGTTTCCATTTGCATCGTATAAATATGTTATGGCGTCTGTTGCAGTCAGTTCGTTATTTGCATTGTGGGTGTAGTTTATTTGTGTGTCTGTGCCTTTTGTCTCTGTTAAGCGATTGCCTCTGGAATAACTTTAATTACAGAAACAAATAACTCATCTACATCTCTGTCTGATAATTAGGAGCTTCTCTTGTGATTATGACATCATGAACATGGCTCTCTCTGAGCCCTGCATTCGTGATCCTTATAAATCTTGACTTCTGTCTCAGCTCAGACAGATTTTTGCATCCGCAGTAACCCATTCCGGATCTCAATCCGCCTATGAGCTGATTTACACTCTGGGATAACGGTCCTTTATATGGAACTCTTCCTTCAACGCCTTCAGGAACAAGCTTTTTGCTCTCGATTCCGTGCTGAAGATATCTGTCTTTTGTACCCTGCTCCATCGCGCCTAATGAACCCATGCCTCTGTAAACTTTATAGCTTCTGCCCTGATAGAGTATCATCTCACCCGGAGATTCATCTGTCCCGGCTAACAAACCTCCGATCATAACAGAATCAGCGCCGGCAGCAAGCGCCTTGGTTATATCGCCTGAAAATTTTATTCCGCCATCAGCTATCAAAGGAACTTTATATCTCTTTGCAGCCTCGCAGCATTCCATTATCGCAGTTATTTGAGGTACGCCTGCACCAGCAACTATTCTTGTTGTACAAATAGAACCCGGGCCTATCCCAATCTTCAAGCCGTCTGCGCCTGCCCTTATCAGATCCAGAGTTCCCTGCTTTGTTGCAATATTTCCAGCAATTACTTCTATACTGTAGCGTTTCTTAATTGCAACAAGCATATTTATCACTGATTTTGAATGGCCATGCGCTGTGTCTATTACAATCACATCAACTCCAGCCTTAACAAGCAGCTCAGCCCTGTGAAGCGCGTCTTCTCCGACACCTATTGCTGCGCCGACTCTAAGCCTTCCTACTTTATCTTTGCATGCATGCGGATATTTGCGTCTCTTCTCAATATCTTTTATTGTTATAAGCCCCTTTAAATTAAAATCCTTATCAACAATAGGGAGCTTTTCTATTCTGTGTTTATGGATGATCTTTGTTGCTCCATCAAGGTCTGTGCCGACACCGGCAGTAATAAGATTTTCTCTTGTCATTACCTGTGAGACTTTCTTGTTAAAAACTGTCTCGAATTTTAAATCTCTGTTTGTCAGCACTCCGACAAGTTTTCCATTGACTGTAACAGGCACACCCGAGATTTTATATTTTTCCATCAGAGCCATTGCCTCTGAGATGGGCTTGTCAGGAGAGATTGTTATGGGATCGATTATCATTCCGCTTTCGGATTTTTTTACTCTATCAACTTCCGAGGCCTGTCTCTGCTGCGACATTGCCCTGTGAATTATTCCTATTCCGCCTTCACGCGCTATTGCTATTGCCATATCTGATTCCGTGACTGTATCCATTGCAGAGCTGACAAGCGGAATATTTATCTTTATCTTTTTTGTAAGGTTAGTTGATATATCGGCTTCTCTTGGAAGTATCTCTGATTTTGCAGGCAGCAAAAGAACATCATCGAATGTCAAACCTTCAGGTATTTTATATTTGGATTTAGGAATCATTGATTATCTTTCACCTTATGAAAATTTTAAACATTTTAGCATTTATTTATAAGACAAGGCAAATCAATAGAATAAAAAAGGCAGGCAAACCATTTAGTCTGCCTGCCCTGCTAAAAACAAATTAATAAAACTTTTTAGCTCAGGTGTTTGTTGACCAGCTTGGTCATCTCGAACATTGATACTGAACCTTTTCCTCCGAATACTTCTCTCAGGTTAGCATCAGCATTGATCTGTCTTCTGTTTACTGAATCCTGGAGTTTATTCTTCTTGATATATGCCCAGAGTTTCTTTGTTACTTCTGTTCTTGGAATTGGAGCAGAACCAACTACCCTTGAAAGGGCAGTACTAATATGCATAGGCTTCATGAATGCTGCATTTGGTTTTCTCTTGGTTTTTGCTTTTGCAGGTTTCTTTTTCGCGACTTTTTTCTTTGCTGCTTTTTTTGCGGTTTTCTTCTTTACAACTTTTTTCTTTGCTACTTTCTTCTTCGCTGCTTTTTTCTTTGCCATATTCCCCTCCTCTATTTTTCTGCAGCATCATCATGATGCTTTTGAAATTATCAAAATTCTATTCTAGTGAAATCCTACCAGAGGAGAATGATATTGTCAATAATTTTTCTGCACTTTTTAAAGATTTTTTAAGAGTGATTTTTGTTGATTTTAAATAATCAGCAGTGCTGCTTGCGCAAGATTGATAAAATAGGATGGAAAAATTCCGATGATTATAACTGCAGCAGCTGTTATCATCAAAGCAAAACCCAGTGCAGGCGACAAAGATATTTTCTGAATTTCTATAGGATCTCTCATATACATCAGCATGACAATTCTCAGATAAAAATATGCCGACACAACACTGAAGATAACTGCGATTATAACAAGCCATGTGTAGCCTGCATTAACAGCAGATATGAAAATATAAAATTTTGCCATGAATCCGGCGGCAGGAGGAATTCCTGTCAGGGAAAACATAAACACAAGCATCAGAGCTGCTGCCACAGGATGAGTCTTTGCAAGTCCTTCGTAGTCTCTTATATTATCGCCTTTGAATCCTTCAGACCTTAGCATTACGACTACAGCGAATGCTCCAAGATTCATGAACGCATACACAAGCAAATAAAAGAGTACGCTTGATATCCCGTCAGCAGTGCCGGAGACTATTCCTAAGAGGATATAGCCTGCATGTGCTATTGAAGAATATGCAAGCATTCTTTTTATGTTCGTCTGCGACAGGGCAAGTATGTTTCCTGCTGCCATCGTGAGTATTGCTATGGGAATTAAAACAGCAGTCCATTCAACCTTTAAGCTGCTGAATGCAATAAAAAATACTCTTCCTATCACAGCAAATCCTGCTGCCTTTGGACCAACTGACATAAATGCCGTTACAGAGGTGGGCGCTCCTTCGTAAGCATCAGGAGCCCACATATGAAAAGGCACAGCTGCTATTTTGAATGAAAAGGCAATTACAAAAAAAATCATCGCGAGGATAAGCACAGGATTACCTGCGATGTTGTTTTTCTCTATGTAATTTGCTATCCCATTAATATCAGTCGTTCCCGCAGTGCCGTATATCATCGCAATTCCGTAAAGAAGAAATGCCGATGCAAAAACTCCAAGGAGAAAATACTTTATCGAAGCCTCATTTGACTTTATATCGTGTTTAATAAAACCTGTAAGCACATATACGCTTAAAGCCATGAGTTCGACACCAAGATAGAGAACCATAAGGTCTCCTGCCGATGCCATGAGCATCATTCCTATTGTGGAAAAAAGCATAAGACCATAATATTCGCCGTGATTTATATTCTCTATCTTTACATATCTGACTGACATGAGAATTGAGACTATTACATTCAGAATAAAAATCACTTTAAAAAATATGCTGTAGCCGTCTGAGATAAACATCCCGTTGAATAATTTCCCTCCAGAGCCTGCGAGAAAATAAGCGGCAAAGACAGCGCCTATTATGCCTATGAATCCAATCGTCTCTTTTCTCTTAACAAAAACCTCCAGAAGAAGAACAACCAGAGCAAGACATGTCATCAGCATTTCAGACAAAATCGGTCTTAGTTCAGCAATAAAATTCAATGTCATCTAATAATCTCCAGAATATTTTTTTCAATCATGGCAGAATTTCCTGTATGGGAATTTATGTGACTGATAAGATTTCTTACAGACTCATGCATTACAGAGAGAAATGCTTCGGGATAAATCCCGATCCAGAATATCAAAATTATCATAGGCAGCAATGCAACCGCTTCTCTGAGATTTATATCGTTTAATCCTTTAACCTTCCTATTGGTCTCCATGAAAAATATTCTCTGATAAAACCAGAGCATATATGCTGCGCCAATTACTACTCCTGATGCTGCTAATATGCCAATCAATTGTTTTGCCTTGAAACCTCCCAGAATTATCAGAAATTCTCCTATAAATCCGTTTGTTCCTGGAAGAGCTATGGCTGCAAGAGTTAATACCATGAATACTCCTGAATATACAGGCATCACTGATGCAACGCCTCCATATTCAGATATCTGTCTTGTATGCGTCCTGTCATAAATAATTCCTACGCTGAGAAACAGTCCTCCTGTAATTATTCCGTGATTAATCATCTGAAGTATTCCGCCTTCCATCCCCTGGAAGTTCAATGCAAAAATTCCTAATGTTACAAATCCCATATGACTTACAGAGCTGTACGCTATCAGTCTTTTCAGGTCTGTCTGTGCAAGGCATATAATCCCTCCGTATATTATCGCTATCACAGAAAGTATCATCATTGCAGGAGCCATTGCCTTTGATGCCTCTGGAAAAAGCGGAAGAGAAAATCTCAAAAAACCGTATGCCCCCATTTTTATCAGCACAGCAGCAAGTATAACGCTTCCTGCCGTAGGAGCTTCTGTGTGTGCATCAGGAAGCCATGTATGAACTGGGATCATCGGCACCTTGACTGCGAATGCTGCAAAGAATGCCCAGAAAAGCCAGAGCTGAAGTTTATAAGGATAAGTTTTTTCGATAAGTTCAAGAAGGTTGAATGTGCTGCCTGAATGGAAATAGAGGACTATTATCCCGACAAGCATCAGAACGCTTCCTGCCAATGTGTAGAGAAAAAATTTGATCGCAGCATAAATTCTTTTCTCTCCTCCCCACACGCCAATCAGCAGATACATGGGAATAAGCATCGCTTCCCAGAAAAGATAAAAGAGAACTAGATCAAGAGAGCAGAAGACGCCTATTATTGCGCCCTCGATTACCAGCAGAGATATATAGAACTCTTTTACTTTCAATGTAATAGAATTCCATGATATTAGAATACATAGGATTGTGATTAAAGCAGAAAGAAGAACGAAAAGTATGCTGATCCCGTCAATACCAAGATGATAATTTATATTCAGAGACTTGATCCATTCAGTATTTTCAACAAACTGCATAAGATAAGTGCCTTTGTCAAAATTAGTAAAAAGCGGGATCGAGATAATAAATGTTGCGATGCTGGTTACAAGACTCAGCCATTTAATCAAATTCTCTCTCGACCTGTTGATGAGAAGCAGCAACAGCGCTCCTGCAACAGGCAGGAATATAAGCACGCTGAGTATTGGATAACCCAGTTTATTCATCATCTCTCCTGTAAAAATTTCTTGCATGATCTACTTTAAGAACATGAATGCGGTAATAATGAGCATTCCCAGGACCATCATGACTGCATAATGCTGTATGAATCCTGTTTGTATTTTTCTCAATCTTTGGCTGAATGCGCCGATTGCATTCGGCAGACCGTTGACTACTGCCTCTATAATCCTTGCATCAGTAATATTGACAAGGATATTTTTTGCAAACCATATGCAGGGTCTTACAATTATCAAATCATAGAATTCATCAATATAATATTTATTGAAAAAAACTCTGTATGTAAATCTGAATTTCACGGCAATTCTTTGAGGCATATCTGTCTTGACAAGATAAAATAAAAATGCCAGCCCAATACCTGCAAGCCCTGCTATGACGGATGCACTCATAACGAACCATTCTTCCAAATGCGTTCCATTTGATGCTGAATGTCCCAGCACCGGCTTTAGAAACTCGGCAAATCGATCGCCTCCTCCGAGCAGATGCGGTATCCCGAACCAACCTGCTGCAACTGCACCGATGCAGAGCAATATAAGAGGGATTGTCATTGTCTTTGGCGACTCATGAAGATGATGCTCCTGTTCGTTCGTTCCCCTGAATTTCCCGTGAAATGTGAGAAATATAAGTCTGAATGAATAAAAGGCAGTCAGAAATGCAACTGCAGTTCCTGTAATCCAGACAAATTTTCCAACAGGGCTTGTGCCTGAATATGCAAGCCAGAGTATCTCATCCTTACTGAAAAATCCCGCAAACCCCGGAACACCTGCAATGCTCAGTGATGCTATCAGCATAGTAATGTACGTAATAGGCATGTGTTTTTTTAAACCGCCCATTTTCTGTATATTAAGTTCACCTGACATTGCATGCATCACACTGCCTGCGCAGAGGAATAGTAGCGCCTTAAAAAATGCATGGGTGTACAGATGGAAAACTCCCGCTGAAAAAGCTCCGACACCGCATGCAAAAAACATGTAACCAAGCTGGCTTATCGTTGAGTAGGCAATAATCCTTTTTATGTCATTCTGCACAAGGCCGATTGTTGCAGCAAAGAGCGAGGTTATCGCGCCTGTTAAAGCAACTATTATCATCGCTGTCTCAGAGAGATTAAATATCGGACTGCATCTTGCAACAAGAAACACTCCTGCTGTGACCATCGTTGCTGCATGAATAAGAGCGCTTACAGGTGTTGGGCCTTCCATTGCATCAGGCAGCCAGACATGCAGAGGCATCTGCGCTGATTTTCCAATTGCGCCGCAGAATAAAAGAAGCGCTATTAATGTCATAAGATGAATGTCGTATCCAAGAAAGCTAATAGTCGTTAATGCAAGACCGCTGGATTTTGCAAATACAGGTTCATAATAAAGAGTCCCAAATGTCAGAAAAATTATTATCACGCCCAGCCCAAATCCAAAATCGCCGAACCTGTTTACTATGAAAGCTTTTTTACCGGCATCAGATGCAGATTTTTTATTAAAGTAATATCCAATGAGAAAATATGAGCACAAGCCTACTGCTTCCCATCCAAGATAAAGCTGGAGAAAATTATTTGCCATTATGAGCATTAGCATTGAGAATGTAAAAAGACTCATGTACGCGAAAAATCTGTAATAGCCTCTGTCATCATGCATGTAGCCCACTGAATATATATGAATTACAGCGCTGCAGGTTGTCACCACAAACAACATCACTGCTGTTAACTGGTCAATTAAAAATCCAATAGAAACTTTGAAACTACCTGAGACTATCCAGGAATACAAGTCCTGGTTAAAAGTTTTTCCTGACATGACATCAATAAGTGTCATCACAGACACTATCCATGAACCAACAACCGCAGGTATTGAGATCCAGTGAGCTTTATCTCTGATAAACCATCTGCCAAAAATGATATTTACCGCAAAGGCTGCCAGCGGCAGAAGCGGTATAAGCAAATAACTCTGCATAAAGTTCATCCCTTCATCTCATTCATTTCATCAACATAAACTGTCGGCTTATTTCTGAACAGCGCCATTATTATTGCAAGACCAATTGCTGCCTCTGCAGCTGCAACAGCAATAATAAAGAAAACAAAAATCTGCCCTCTCATGTCCTGCATATAGTGGCTTATAGCTACAAGGCTGATATTTACTCCGTTGAGCATAAGCTCTATTGACATGAATATTATTATCAGATTTCTTCTTGTGAGAAACCCGATCATTCCTATTATGAATACTGCTGTGCTGAGTATCAGATACCAGTTTAACGGCACCATCCTGCCTCCAATCTATTCTTGGTCATTTCTTAGCAAGAACAACCGCTCCCACTATTGCAACCAGAAGTATCAATGATGCTATTTCAAAAGGAAATAAAAATTCTGAATAAAGCAATTGTCCGAGAATTTTTGTATGTGTTTCCTTTTTTATAAGTTCGATCGTATATTGCCCTGAAGGAGCCAGTTCAAATGACCTCAAGACCGTCAGCATTATTACGAATATGCTTGATGAAAAAATAAGCGTTATCGGCCATAATTTAATATAGCTTTTGCCTCTTATCTCTTGTCTGAGATTGAGAAGAAAAACAACAAAGAGGAAAAGAACAAGTATTGCGCCTGCATATATGATTATCTGTATTGCAGCAATAAATTCTGCATTAAGGAAAAGATAAAGTCCTGCTATATGGAAAAACAAAAACAGCATCCATATAACACTGTGAACGGGATTTTTCCTCGTAATAACGACCACAGAAAGTATCAATATCACTGCTGAAAAATATGCAAAAAATAACTGAGGAGCTGTATTGAACATTTATTTCCCCTCTCCCTTTTTTATTCCTTTGAATACAGCCTGTCCTTCATATCCTGAAAAATCATCTTTTTTAGGACGCCATATTTTTTCAAAATATTTTTCAGCCTTATCGCCTGAAAAATACTTGTTCCAGTTTTCAAGGAGTTTTTCTTTTGTCATGTAGAAATCATCTCTGCAGTAACCTGAATATTCGTAATGCTCGCTCATTGCTATAGCTCCAAATGGACATGCCTCCACGCAAAAGCCGCAATAAACACATCTGAGGACTTCTATCTCATATCTGTCAACAACCTTATTATGATCTTCCCCGTCTCTGGTATATATGTATATGCACTTTGACGGACAGTATGAACTGCATAAACCGCATCCAACGCATTTCATTTTTCCATTCTCATCTTTTGCAAGCGCATGCAGACCCCTGTAGCCAAACTTGACCGGTCTTTTTACCTTGGGATATCTTCTTGTAACAGCATGCCTGAACATTGTTCTGAAGGTCAGCAGCATTCCCTCGGCTATATCGATGAATAATACTTTTCTTAAAATTTTTTCGAAGCCAGTTCTCATATAAGCCCTTTAATCTTCAGCACTGCTGTTATTAAAATATTAAATAGCGCCAAAGGAATAAGCATTTTCCATCCGATAGCCATAAGCTGGTCATATCTGTATCTGGGAAGTGTTGCCCTTACCCAATAATAAAGGAACATGAATGCATATACCTTTAAAAGAAACCACACAATTCCTGGAATGCTCAGAAGAAAAGGAAACATATCAGTTATAAATCTTGGGATCGTCCAGCCTCCCAGAAAACATATGGCTGAAATGGAAGCCATTATTATCATTGCTGTATATTCGCCCAGAAAAAAAAGCGAGAATCTGAAGCCGCTGTATTCTGTAAAATATCCTGCAACAAGCTCGCTCTCAGCCTCAGGAAGATCAAAGGGAAGCCTGTTCGTCTCAGCAAATGCAGCAACAACAAAAACACAAAAACCCAGTATCTGAGGTATCGCAAAGATACCAGTCGGATAACTGTGCTGAGCCCTCACAATATCAGAAAGATTAAGAGAGCCTGCCATTATCATCACGCCTACAAGACTTAGTCCCATAGCAATCTCATAGCTTATAACCTGTGACGCTGATCTTAATCCACCGAGAAATGCATATTTTGAATTAGACGCCCATCCGGATATCACAATGCCGTATGCGCCCAGAGATGACATTGCAAAAATGAATAGCAGTCCTATATTTATATCTGCTATAACAAAATCCTGAAAGAACGGGATAACGGATAAGGATGTAAGCGCTGAGACTGTAAATACAACAGGCGCAAAATAAAAAAGCGGTTTGTCTGCATTAGCCGGTATTATGTCCTCTTTAAAAAAGAGTTTTATTCCGTCAGCAATCGGCTGGAGCAGGCCGTGATATCCTACTTCCATAGGGCCGATTCTCAACTGCATGTGTCCTATGACCTTACGCTCGAAATATGTTGCGTATGCAACATGAATCAAAGCTGTAACAAGAACAAAAACAGCCTTAATAAGTATCAGTCCAATACTTATGATGAAATTCAGGGTTTCTACTCCGATTAGGCCTTCAAAAAATCCGCTCATCTTCCTGCCTTTTCTATCTTTATATCATTGGCATCAATACATGCTGCGCCTGTAACAGAGTCAACTGAATACTCCACAAGACTATACGCTCCCTTGTCCTCAAAATTATTCGACAGCATAATGCAATTATCATCAAGCGAAGAATCAACATTCAAAGGCAGCTCTATAGAATTAACCTTAGTCGTGATCCTCATCATGCCGCCTGCTTGCAATGAAAGCCTATCAGCAGTTCTCTGATTTATCTTTACCGATGCATTCGGATAAATTTTTAAAAGAGCAGGAGCCTTTCTCGAAAGCGTGCGTGAATGGAACAAGGGTTGTTCAACTTTAATATATAATCCTTCCCTTACGGATATTTCATGTTTAGACGCATTAACATCCACAATAGCCATGTCAGAGGAACTGTTATACGGATACATCACATTCCCTCTCTCTATATACTTGTACTTTAACCCCTTATATAACGGGGAGACTCTGCTTATCTCGTCAAATACAGATTCAGTGTCAGGATAAATAAAATCATATCCGAGTTTTTCCGAAAGTTCGCAGATAATCTTCCAGTCATCCTTCCCGTCTCTATGAACCGCTTTTTTAAGACGCTGTATCCTTCTCTCAAGATTTGTGAATGTGCCTTCCTTCTCACCCCAGCTGAGCGCAGGAAGAACAACATCCGCCATCTTTGCTGTCTCAGAAAAAAAGATATCCTGCACAACAAGGAACTCGACATTTCTTATAGCTGCCTCAACATTTTTAGAATCAGGGATATTGAATACTGGATTTTCTCCCATCACGTATAATGCCTTTAACGAACCTTTTTTTGCAGCATCTATCATCTCAAAAATCGTAAGCCCCTTTTCATTTGGGAGCATGCTCCCCCAGTCACGTTCATATTTTTTTCTCTGCTCTGAATTTGCAACCTGTCTGTATCCCGGAAGCATATCAGGCATACAGCCCATATCCAGAACACCCTGTTCATTCGGAAGTTCCGAAAGCAGATATATTCTTGCATTTAAGATATAGCTTATTGCTGCCAAGAGCAGCAGATTATATGCCCCGTTTTTTGTCTGGACAATATCCCTGCCTATTACTACACATGCTGATAAAGACTGCGAGAGAGAATCAACAAATTTCCGAAGTTCATCTTTTGAGATACCAGATGTTTTTTCAACATCATTAATTGATGCATTAATATCAGCAATCTTTTTCTCAAGAGATGAATTTGTATTGTAAAGCTCTTTTTTCTTTTTAAGCTCTGTGAGAATAAATTCCAGAACAAAAGTATCTGTTAAATATGCAGGATTAAGTGTTATTGGATTAAAATATTGAAAGCCTTTAATATTACCCAGCGTAAAAATCTTTCCGCCTTTTTTAGAACATGCCCTTATCTGAAGACCTAGCACAGGATTGACTGACAAAGGGTCTCCGCCGGCAATAAATACAGCATCGGAATTTGAAAGACCTGATATGATATTTGCCGTTGATCCCTGCCCTAGAATATTTTCTATAAATCTCTGAGCCCCTGCGTACCATGATCTTGCAGTGCTGTCTATATTATTCGTCTTTAGTGCCACTCTCATGAATTTCTGGAAAACATAGTTGTCTTCATTTGTGCACCTTGGCGATGCAATACCGCCTATTGACTTGGAGCCGTATCTTCCGCTGATCTCTGAAAGCCTTCTAGCAACTAGACTTATAGCTTCTTCCCATGTGCTTTCAAGAAGCACGCCTCTTTTTCTTATCAAAGGCATTCTGAGTTTTTCAGGGTTCCTGACAAATTCATAACCGAACATGCCCTTAGAACATATTAATCCGTCATTAACGCCTTTCCCTGCTTTTGCTATAACACGTCCGATCACATTAGAACGAACCTGTAGCGTAAGCGTGCAGCCTACACCGCAATAAGGGCATATTGTCTCCACAGTATCTGATATGAACCACGGTCTGTAATTATGTCTGTGAAGTCTGGACATCATTGCGCCTACAGGGCATACTGCAATGCACAGACCGCAGTATTCGCAATCATATTTTCCGCCTGAGAAAGGTTCAATACATGAAAGGCCTCCCCTGTTCACCACAGAAAGAGCTGATGCTCCCTGAACGCCTGCGCACATTCTCACGCATCTGGTGCACATTATGCATCTATCAGTATTTCTTACAATGAGTGGATCTTCTAGGCTCTCAGTTTTTTTTCTTTTTTCTTCTTTGAATCTGCTCGATGAAGCCCCGTATTTAACAACTAAATCCTGCAGTTCACACTCGCCCGCCTTATCACAGACAGGACAATCAAGCGGATGATTGATGAGCAGAAATTCCAGAACGCCTTTCCTCGCCTCTGCAATCTTTTTTGTCTCTGTATTTATAACCATTCCGTCTGCTGCCATCAGGGTGCATGATGTTTGAAGCCTTGGCATTTTCTCCACTTCAACAAGACAGATCCTGCAGCCTCCATATTTTTCCAGCCATTCATGACTGCATAGCGTAGGGATCTTAATGCCGGCAGACTTTGCAGCCTCCAGCACTGTCACAGGCTTTTCAATTTTTATCTCTTTACCGTTTATAGTAATGGTTATCATTTTATTGAATTAAATCCTTACCGAACATTTCTTTTTATTTATGTGATCTTCAAACTCCGGCCTGAAATGTTTTATAAAATTCTGGATAATGGATGCAGCGCCTTCTCCCAACGGGCAGAAAGTCTTTCCCATCATATTGGATGAGATTGAAAGGAGAAGTCCGATATCCTCCTGTGATCCATTGCCATTTTCAATTCTTTCAAGTATTTTTCTGAGCCACCCTGTGCCTTCGCGGCACGGAGTGCATTTACCGCATGATTCATGTTCAAGAAATTTTAAAGCCCTCCAGCACACCTTTACAAGGCATACTGTCTCATCCATGACAATCACAGCACCAGAGCCGAGCATGCTTCCGTATTTTGGCATGCTTGCAAAATCCATCGGACAATCAATCTTGTCAGGAGGAAGTATTGGGGTTGTTATTCCTCCGGGAATAACTGCCTTTAATTTTCCGTTGTCTTTAATTCCCCCGCAGTGAGTGAATATTATTTCACGGAGAGTCGTTCCCATTGGCAGTTCGTATACGCCTGGCTTTTGAACGTGCCCGCTTACACAATAAAGCTTTGGCCCCGGGCATTCAGGAGTTCCTATTTTAGAATAAGCCTCTCCGCCTATCTCCAATATATAAGGAAGATTTGAAAGCGTTTCTACATTATTTATAACCGTAGGTTTTGCCCATACACCTGCATTGACAGGAAAAGGCGGTTTTATTCTCGGTTGTCCTCTGTCGCCTTCTATTGATTCTATGAGCGCTGTTTCTTCTCCGCATATATAAGCGCCAGCGCCAAAATGAACTGAAAGATGAAACTTTTTATTTTTGCCTAAAATATTATTTCCGAGAAATTTATCGTCATATGCCTGCGCTATTGCCTTATTAAGAATATCTCTTGATTTTGGATACTCGCCTCTCAGATATATATATCCGCATTCAGCTCCAAGCGCATATCCGGAAATTATCATTCCCTCTATTAACAAATGAGGGTTTTTCTCAAGAATAATTTTGTCTTTAAAAGTTCCTGGTTCGCCTTCATCAGCATTGCAGAGAAGATATTTGGGAAACTTAGGGTCTGCTGCTGCAAAAGACCATTTCATTGCAACCGGAAAACCTGCCCCGCCTCTTCCTTTTAAACCTGATTTTTGTACCTCTTCGATAATATCCTTGGGCTGCAATTCAAGCGCTTTTAAAAGGCTGCTGTATCCTCCAGAGTTCTTGTAAACATTAATGTCTGCAGAATCCGGATTATCGATATTTTTTAAAAGCACTTTCCCCATATAATTTTATTTGTATTTCTCCAGAATATCCTCTATGGATTTCTCTGACAGATTTTCGTGAAGATCATCATTTACAAGCATTGCCGGCGCTGTTCCGCATGCACCGATGCATTCCATTATCATGAGTGAAAATCTTTTGTCAGTAGTCGTGCCTCCCGGTTCAAGGCCATATTTATTTTTTAAAAAATCAACAAGCCTTTCAGCGCCTAGTATCATGCATGAAACATTTGTGCAGAGCTGAATCAGATTTCTCCCTGCAGGCTCGTGCCTGTACATTGCATAGAATGTTCCAACACCTTTTACTATTGTCCGAGGCAGGTTAAGCGCATTTGAAACAACTTCGTAAGCATCAAAAGAAAGATAACCGAACTCTCTTTGGACAATGTAAAGCGCAGGCATAACAGCGCCCGTTGCCTCAGGATACTTTTTTCTTACTGAAACAATTTCCTTTAATACATCTTCGCTTAAAACAGTCATCTTATCTGTCGCACTCTCCCATAATTATGTCTATTGTGCCGATATTTGCTATTGCATCTGCAACAAGATGCCCTTCGCAGAGTTTCGGCAGTACTGAGGCATGGATAAAAGAAGGGGCTCTTACCCGCATTCTGTAAGGTGTTCCTGTCCCGTCACTGACAAAATAAAAACCCAGTTCTCCTCTGGGGGTCTCTGTTGACATATAGACTTCGCCTTCAGGCACACTAGGCCCTTTTATTATTAAGACAAACTGGTGTATAAGATGCTCCATGTCTTTTAATATCATTTCTTTATCAGGAAGAATATATTTGGGAGAATCCGCAAGAACAGGACCAAGCGGAAGTTTTTCTATGCACTGTTTTACTATTTCATTTGACTGCCTCATCTCCCCTATCCTCACAAGGTATCTGTCATAACAGTCGCCTTTTTCACCAATGGGCACATCAAACTCTATTTTGTCATAAGCATCATAAGGAGCAAATTTTCTTACATCATAGTTGACTCCTGATCCTCTTAACGTAGGACCTGTAAGCCCCCAGTTTATCGCCTCCTGAGCAGTTATAATGCCGATGCCCACTGTTCTTTTTCTCCATATCCTGTTTTCAGTAATAAGAGTCTCATAATCATCAATCTTAGAAGGGAACTCAAGGACAAATTCATAAAGAGTATCAAGAAATTCCTGCGTGACGTCATTTCTTACCCCGCCTATTCTCGGATAACTCACAGTGAGTCTTGCACCGCAAAGCATCTCGAATAAATCGAGAATGCGCTCTCTTTGCCTGAATGCATATAGAAACGGGGTTGTTGCTCCGATATCAAGCACATGCGTGCCCATCCAGATAATGTGGCTCGAGATTCTCCCCATCTCACAAACCATCGTCCTTATGAACTTTGCCCGCTCAGGCGCCTCTATTCCAAAGAGCTTTTCTACAGCATTCACATATCCGACATTGCTGTTCATCGAAGCTATGTAATCCATACGGTCAGTAAGTGGCAGCGCAGAAAAATATGTCCTGTTTTCTCCTAGTTTTTCAACGCCGCGGTGAAGATATCCGACATAAGGAGTGCATTTGATAATAGTTTCTCCTTCAAGGTCAAGGACAAGCTTCAATACCCCATGTGTCGCTGGATGTTGTGGTCCCAAGCTCACTGTCAATTCTTTTGTTTTTACTGTCTTTTTCTTTTCTTTCATCTCTGCCTTTAAATTTAATTCAGCATGCTTTAACAGGACATAACTTAGATAAAACTCAGATTAATTCAGAAAAATAAAAAAAATTTGTCAAAAAATATTAGCGTGCTTTATCTATTTATGCCACTCGAAATTCTTAAATCTCTTTGCCCTGCTTAGAACATCCAAGAAACCTGACCAGTCTTTTTCATGCCCCTTTACAGGATAATCTTTTCTCAATGGATAACCTTCCCAGTCATCAGGCATTAGAATTCTCCTCATATCCTTATGTCCATTAAAAAAAATGCCGTACATATCAAAACACTCCCTCTCGTACCAATCAGCGCCAATCCACACAGACACAACACTGTCAGTATAAAGCTCGCTCTGCGCTATCGGAGTTTTGAGTCTTATCATGTGTCTGTGTTTAAGAGAATATAGATGATATACAATCTCAAATCTCGTGTTTCTTTTTCCAAGATAATCAACACCGCACAGATCAACAAGATAATTAAAATAAAGATCAGGGGCATCATTCAGATATCTGCATATTTCTGTTATCTTATCTTTGTTAAGAGTAACAGTGGCCTGCCCTCTGAATTCAGATATATTACTGACTTCATTTGGAAATTTATCTTTTACCTTTTCTGCTATCTCCAACGGCTCCACCTGAAACGCTCCTTCTTTATTTTCTCCTGAAGTTTGATTATTCCTTCCATCAATGCCTCAGGTCTTGGCGGACAGCCGGGGATATAAACATCAACAGGCAGAAAACTGTCGCATCCCTGAACAGTACTGTATGTATTGAAAATTCCTCCGCTGCACGCGCAGCTTCCCATTGATATCACATATCTGGGTTCAGGCATCTGGTCATAAACCCTTCTGACAATTGACGACATTTTTTTTGTCACTGTGCCTGCCACGATCATCACATCTGCCTGACGCGGAGAGCCTCTGAATATAATTCCCATTCTATCAAGGTCATAATGGCTCGAGCCTGTTGTCATCATTTCTATTGCACAGCACGCCAGTCCGAAAGTAACCGGCCACATGGAGGAGCTTCTTCCCCAGTTAATAATTTTATCCATCGAGGTGATAATGATATTCGGAGCAAGTATCTTTATCCCTTCCTCAACCTCAATGAGCTTGCCTGAACATTTCTCATCAATTAATCCCAATCAAAAGCCTCCTTTTTCCAAGCATACACATAACCGACGAGAAGTATCGCTATGAATATGAGCATCTCAATTAATGCGTATAATCCAATCTTATCAAATACAACAGCCCAGGGATACAAAAACACTGCCTCAACATCAAATACAACAAAAAACATTGCGATAATATAAAATTTTACAGAGAAGCGCTGTCTTGGCTCGCCGATAGGAGGATTTCCTGATTCATACGGCATAAGTTTTTCAGGATAACTTCTTCTTAATCTGAATAATAAGCCTATTACCAATGTCCCCAACCCAAAAGCTGTTGAGATCATCAGAAAAATAAGGATAGGCAGATATTCTGTCGGCAAATATGTTCCTGGCATCAGAACTTTTTATACTTCAAACTTAAAGGTTATGTCAAGAAAAGAAGATGAAAAACAATGAATACTGTGATTGTATTTTTTTATGAGGTTATAATTTTATTTTTACTCGCCATGAATGCAAGAATATATACTTGCATTATCTGAAAAGTTTAAAGAATTTTTTTGCTCTTAAGATCTTTTATTAGCTCTTGAACCATTTTCTCGTCAGGATACTTTTCTTGTAGTTTCTTAGCTGCGACAGCAGCTTCTTTTTTCTGGCCTAAAAAAACAAGGGTACGAGCATATTCAATATTTACAATTCCTGAATGCGGACTCCACAGGTAGGTATGATTAATCCAGTCTGATATTTCCTTGTTATCTGCAGGTTTCTTCAGAAGATTACGATGGTCTCGGTTTAATCTTATGCCATCTAAAAAATTATCCATAAAATATGGATTTGCTTTCATACCTTTTCTGAAAATTTTATCAGCCATCTCTGCTAAATCGTTTCTTTGCATATCAACAGCCTGGGCACGCAATATTATGCCTTCTGAGAAACAATAAAATGCTTCATATGGAGCAAGTCTTTGAGCAAAAGCCAAATACTTGATTGCAGATTTTGTTTCTCCCTTTTTAAGCAGGTCATTGCTATAGCGAAAAGCATATTGCGCGATTACTGGCTGTAAAAGCCAGAGAAGAAAAATTCCTATGACTAATGTTTTAAATACACTATATCTGATATTAATACGCTGAAATATTTCTTTAACAGGAATTCTCAGATGCTCCATAGCATCCTTGTCCCTAAAAATCCCGTTAATAGTTCCGAGATATGCTCCGAGTAAAAACTGTAATGCTGGAATATAAAGCGGAAAATCCACGAGGGCATGAACAAACATCGATGAAACAGCAGCGCAGCACGCATATATCCAGAATGATTTTTTTGAGTTGTCAAAAAATTTCCTGTTCCTGAAAATAGTGATATAAAAAACTGCGATCAATGCTAATAATGATAATAAACCTAAAATTCCTGCTTCAAGCCATATCTGAAGATAGTCATTATGCACGAACAAAGTATTCCACTCATGAAGCGGCGGTGCCTTATATCGCTGGAAAAGAATTCCAAAATTTAAAAATCCATATCCAAACACAGGGTTTGTTTTTATAACTTTCCACGCAATCGAATACAGTTGAGTTCTATAAGTGTTTTCCAATAAAAAAGTCTCTGCTTTAAGCCTGTCTACATTCCAATGTGGAGACAGCTGAAATATTAAAAAAACTATTAAAAACCCGAGAATAATTTTCTGCCATTTTATTTTAAATTTTCGGATGTTAATGAAATAAGCCAGAAAAAACAGTCCAGCTGCAAATCCAAGATATCCGCCTCGGCTTTGAGTAGCAAGAAGTCCTGCAAAAAATAATATTGCCAAAATATAAACATATTTGGAATAAAATCCGAGTAAGTACGCCGCTATTAAGGGAAGAAGAAAAAAATTTATTCCAGTAGCAAAGGTATTTGGCGTATAAAAAATCGCATTTGCCCTCCTATACATCTCAACCATATATCCAAATCCTGTGAAATGCTGGACAAGTCCCCATATAACTAAAAGTGAAAAAACAAATAAACTGCCCTTAAAAAATCTTTCTATGGTCAGAGTGTTAAGACGTGAAAAAATAATAAAAGCCAGTGTAAAAAAAAGAAGATTAAAAATAACTTCTATTTTGAAAGTCAGACTTACGAGATAATAATGTATTCCCAAAAAGATAACAAATGATAAAAAAGTTATTGATAAAAATGTCAGCGGAAATGGATTATCAGGTTTTTTAAAGAAAAATAAAACCAGACATGCTGTCCCAGCCCACCATAATAGCATCTCCCGAGTGAAAACAGATATAGGAATGATAAAAAAAAGCGCCAGCAAAAGAAAAGAAGGAGGCCCAAAGCCTCCTTCTTTTCTAAACACAACTAGATACTCAAAAGATCTTCTTATCCTGAACAAAATGCGCTGTCAATTGTGAAAGATTTTGTAGTTGTTGCTGCATAACCTGAATAAAATGCTGAACCATTACATGAGCTGCCTAGGTTTACCTTATTAGCATCATAAACTAAATTAGCTAATATTGTCGCAAAGGTTGAACTTGTTTTTTTAGAAGCATAAAGTATAGTCGCTGATGACTGAAGTCCGCCGATTGTCCCGTCCACAACAGCTACCTGCGCATCGTGCTGCAGATCAGCATATTTTGGTATTGCAACTGCAGCCAAGATACCAAGAATTACGATGATCATAACAAGCTCGATAAGTGTAAATCCGCTTTTGTTCTTTAACATTCTTATTCCTCCTTTTTTTAAAATTTAAACACTGCTGTCTTAATATGATAGCAATGTTTATGCCAAAAAATAACGCTTTAAAATCAGCATGTTATTTCTAAAGTTCCTTTTTCTGGGTAATATTTTACCCAAAATGTTACAGTTAAAGTTTATTTAAAATATATCTTAATCTCAACAATATCATAATTATAAGAGTTCTGCAACTGCAGACTGCGCAGAATCCGAGCTCCAGTAAGCAGATATTTTTGTGCAATTAATATCATTGAACAGATACGGGTTTCCAAAAGATATAAAAGCATCTGCCTTGCCTTCTAATTTTTTTATGCTCTCAGAAAGCCACCTGCTCCGGCCGCCTTTCCATGCCTTTACGCTCGAAAAAACAGCAGCAATTATATATCTTCCTGTCAGATCATCTAATGAAAAAACTTCATCTCTTTTATAACTCTTACAGATAATGTTTTTATACTTTGTTTTTAATCCTGAGGTTAATACATTCCCTTTATCATCCATATCATCATTCAGGATTATCAATGCAGGGTTTTTAACAGGCTTTATTGCACCTGATATTTTTACAGCCATTTTTGCAAGTTTCCTTGAAAGCTCTCTGTTTTTTTTGAATTGCAGCCTCGAAAATCTAAAAGGCACCGTGTTTAATTTATTTCTCAAGCGTGAAATCCTTTCGGCATTAGCAGAAAAGTTTTTCTCCTCAAGATAATATGCTGTTTTTTCAGGATCAGAAGGATGGAGCAGGATATCCACGCCTGCCTTAAGCGCTATAAGCGATGCCTCTTCTTCGGAATATTCTCCGATGCCCCCCATATTAAGAGCATCAGTTATTATTATTCCATTAAACTTCATTTTTTCTCTCAGGTATAAAACAGTTTTTTCAGATAAAGAAGCAGGCAGACCTGAAGAATCAAGCGCAGGCGCTCTGAGATGTCCGAGCATTATCATCTTTACTTTTTGTTTTATCGCATCTCCAAATGGAATAAATTCCAGCTGTTCAAGAGCAGATAAACCTTTTGATATTGTCGGAAGACTTATGTGGGAATCGACCTTTGTGTCACCGTGTCCTGGAAAATGCTTTCCGCATGAAATAATCTCGTTTTCCTGCAATACGTTAATCATTTCCAAGCCAAAAAATGATACTGTCTCTGGGTCTTCGCCAAATGCCCTTGTTGAAATTATAGGATTTCCTGGATTGGTATTAATATCGAGCACAGGCGCAAAAATCGTATTAATGCCTGCATATCTTGCCTCTAGTGCAATCGCCCTGAATGCTTTTCTGAGCAGTCTTATGTCTGATTGATTCTTCTTTATTGCTGATGCAACACCCATTGCAGGAGGGAATAACGTGCCGCCCTCAAGCTGCTGTCCCAATCCCTGTTCCAGGTCCGAAGAAATAATTAACGGCTTTGCAGAATTTTCCTGAAGTTCTTTAATCCCTTTTCTTACATTATCAAGTCTTCCGCCAAAAATAATGAAACCGGCAATCCCTTTTTTAACAAGCCTCAGATAATAATCAAAATTGTTTTCGATCTCTTTGCCGTTGAGTCTTGCAATCATAAATTTATAAAAATTCATATGATATTATACCAAGACATAGTCCATGTTATGCCTATATAGTTTTAGAGCGGATTTATCCTGTAGACGTTCAATATTGATAATTGATTAATATTTACAAAAAATTTAGAATCAGGATTCTAAAGGAGAGATAATGGCTATTTTCGAAAAACTTAAAAACGGGTTGACTAGAACAAAAAAAGGGCTGATTGAAAAAATAGAATCTGTATTTACCAGAGGAAAAATCAGCAGGGAAGAATTGGAAGAGCTTGAAGAAATACTTGTCTCAGCAGATGTAGGAATTCATGCTGCTCAGGAAATAACCGCCTCTCTAAGAGAAACGCTTTTAAAAGATGAAAATGCAAAAGAACAGCCATTAATGAAATTCCTTAAAAATAAAATGTCTTCTTTGTTAGGATCAGCTTCAACAATACAATTATCAGGAGAAAAACCTTTTGTAATTATAGTTGCAGGAGTAAATGGGACAGGCAAGACAACTACAATAGGAAAACTTGCGCACAGATTTATTTCAAACAACATTTCAGTCATGCTTGCAGCATCTGACACATTCAGGGCTGCTGCAATAGAACAGTTGGAGATATGGGCTGAGCGAACAGGCGCATCAATCGTAAAACATCAAAGCGGAGCTGATCCCGCTGCTGTTGCTTTCGATGCCATAGAATCTGCAAAACACAAAAAAATTGATGTAGTTATTATTGATACAGCAGGAAGACTCCATACAAAAAGTCCTCTTATGGAAGAGCTGAAAAAAATCAAACGCGTATCCGGCAAGGCAATGCCCGGCGCTCCGCACGAGGTGCTTCTTGTTGTTGATGCAACAACAGGGCAGAACGCATTAAGACAGGCAGAGTTATTTAATAAGGAAATCGGGATAACAGGAGTGATACTTACCAAGCTTGACGGCACAGCAAAAGGCGGGATTGTTTTTGCAATAAAAAAAGATTTAGGAATTCCCGTAAAGATGATCGGCATAGGCGAAGGAATGGATGATCTTCATAACTTTAATCCTGAAGAATTTGTTGAGGCGCTTTTTTCATAAATTCTATCCACATTGGCAAGGCTGTTCTTGATCCGGCCTCGCCCTTGCCGATTGGCGTGTGGTCGTCTCTTCCAACCCAGACACCTACTGCAAGCGTGTCATCAAATCCAACAAACCACGCATCTGTATAAGCATTGGTGGTTCCTGTTTTCCCGTAAATCTGCCGCTTGATTACCTTTGCCTTCTGCGCTGTCCCTTCAGTAACAACTGCTCTGAGAAGCTTTTTTATCTCCTTTACATCGTCTTCGCTAAGGAGATTTTCTACAACAGGCTTTGTTTCTGCAATAACCATTCCATTACGATTAAGTATCTTTTCATACAGCAAAGGTCTTGCCCTGTTCCCGGATATAAAGGCTGAATATGCTGAAACCATATCTTTTAATGTAACATCAAAAGATCCTATTGCAAGCGAGATATACGGCTTAAGCTCGCTTGTTATTCCCAGTCTCTTTGCCATCTTGACTACATTATTTATTCCAATGTCTGAGGCAAGCCTGATAGTCGCTGAATTAAGCGATTGTGCCAGCGCAGTTTTCAGAGTTACTGTCCCATAGTATTTGCCGTCATAATTTTTGGGGATCCATACACTGTCAGGAGTCGAACCTTTAAATGTTATAGGCGAATCTTCCACCTCATCGGAAGATGTCATTCCATTTTCTATTGCAGTTATGTAAACAAACGGCTTGAATGCAGAACCCGGCTGTCTTAATGCCTGAACTGTCCTGTTAAATTGATTCTTCCAGAAATCAGCTCCGCCCACCATTGCCTTTACATGACCTGTTCTCACATCTATCGCTATAAGCGCTGCCTCTATAGGAGGCTTTGCCCTTTTTTCAATAGCAATCAAGCCTTTTCTAACTTCCTCTTCTGCGATCTTCTGCATTTCCATGTTGACTGTAGAATATATTTTATATCCTGCTATATAGAGATCATTCCCATATTTTTCCTCCAGCTCCTGCCTGAGAGTTTCGATAAAATACGGCGCATCGTATTTCCTGAAATTAGGAACTGTCGGCAGAGGCGTATTTTCTGCCTCTTCGCATTCAGCTTTTGTTATGAAGTTGTTTTTAAACATTTCCTTTAGAGCTACCGACCTTCTCTCCTTTGCCTTCTGCGGATTCTTAAAAGGAGAATAAAGGGACGGCGCTTTGGGAAGAGATGCAAGAAGAGCTGCCTCTGCTACATTCAACGCTTCTGTTGATTTTCCAAAATATGTCTGGGCTGCTGCTTCAATGCCATAGGCCCTTGTTCCAAAATAAATCTGGTTTAGATAAAGCCCAAGTATTTCATCCTTTGTGTAATAACGTTCTATCTCTATTGATATAGCAGCCTCTTTTATCTTTCTATCAAGACTCTTTGCAGGTTTCAAAAAAAGCATTTTAGCAAGCTGTTGTGTTATGGTGCTTCCACCCTGAACAATGCTCCCTGATTTTATGTCCTGGTATAAAGCCCTGAGGATCCCAATTATATCAATTCCGCGGTGACTGTAAAATCTTATATCCTCAACCGCTATAAATGCATTTTTAACACGCTCAGGTATCTTCTGGTTAGGAACAAAAGTTCTTCTTTCCAGATAGAATTCTGCGATTAGTTTACCGTCTGACGAAAATACCTGGGAGGATTCAGCAGGAGCATATTCCTCGAGAGATTTAATATTTGGCAGATCAGAGAGGACCCAGAAAAAAAATCCTACTAAAATACCTATTAGGATAGAGAGAACAGCAAGGGCTGTCAAACCCCAGCGTTTTTTCGTGCTTTTTTTGAAGAATCCCAAGTTGTTTTTTGGATATGTCATACTCCTTTATTATAATTGAAAAATAGGGTACATTTTGTTAAAATCACGGGTGTCTGAAGAAATAAAAAAAGCTGGACTTCTTCTTAGAAGCATAGCAAAAACCATTGACTTAATCGTGGTAGCCGCTGCTGCTGAGATAATTCCAAATACAGGTTTTTTTGCCGGGCTTGTATATATACTTATAAGCGACGGGCTTTTCGAAGGAAGAAGCATTGGCAAATATTTAACAGGCTTGAGAACAATTTCAGTTTCTTCAAACAAACCATGTACTATTAAAGAGTCGATACTAAGAAATTTCATACCCGGCATTGGCGTAATGCTTTTCAAACTTCCTTTTGCAGGGTGGATATTGATGCCTGTTATTTTGCTGCTGGAATTTATAGTTCTTCTGGGAAGCAAAGAAGGAATGCGCATAGGCGATGAAATAGCAGGCACGACAGTTATAGAACAAACAACAATTTAATTTTCAGATAAGGAGATAAAATGTTTTTTAATAATGTACTCGGATGGTTTTCGAATGATCTTGCAATAGACCTTGGCACAGCAAACACATTGGTATTCGCCAAAGGCAAGGGAATAGTCTGTGACGAACCTTCAGTTGTAGTTATAAGAAAAGATACAAAAAAAACCATAGCAGTCGGTGTTGATGCGAAAAAAATGCTTGGAAAAACTCCATCAAACATAATGGCAATAAGGCCTATGAAAGACGGTGTTATTGCAGACTTTGACGCTACTGGAGAAATGCTTAAGTATTTTATTGCGAAAGTTCATAACCGCCACAGCTTTGTATCACCCAGAGTAATAATTGGTGTTCCTTCAGGAATCACACAGGTAGAACAAAGAGCTGTAAAAGATGCTGCGCAGGCATCAGGCGCACGCGAGGTCTATCTTATAGAAGAACCAATGGCAGCAGCAATCGGAGTTGGTCTGCCGATAGGAGAACCTTCAGGGAATATGATTGTTGACGTAGGAGGAGGGACAACTGACATAGCTGTAATATCTCTCGAAGGCATTGTATACAGCAAGGCTGTAAGAGTTGGCGGCGATAAGATGGATGAATCAATAATCTCATACATGAAACGCAGATACAATCTGATGATAGGCGACAGGACCGCAGAACAGATAAAGATGGAGATAGGTTCCGCATTTCCGTCCAGCGGAGAAACACGCGAGACAGAAATAAAGGGCAGAGACATAATAACAGGAATTCCAAAAACCATACTGATAACAGAGGACGAAATAAGAGAGGCGTTGAGCGAACCCGTGACAATAATAATGGATACAATAAAAGTTTCACTCGAAAATACCCCTCCAGAGCTTGCAGCAGACATAGTTGACAGAGGGATTGTACTTGCTGGAGGCGGAGCTCTATTGAAAGGGCTAGATCTGCTCATCAAGGAAGAGACAGGGCTTCCTGTTATTGTTGCAGATGATCCCCTTACTGCTGTTGTAAGAGGATGCGGTAAAATGCTTGATGAAATCGAACTCCTGAAAAAAATATCAATTAACTGATGTCTAAAAAAAGAATTGCGCTCGTTGCTTCCATTATTCTTTTCTCATTCGTACTGATGACATATCAGACAAGAATGGGAGGAATCAATCCGCTTAAAATAATAAGTTATCCTGTCAACTATGCAAATGAAATAATCAGTTCTGTTTCTTTGGACATAAAAGATTTTTTTAGGAAACTGAAGCTGACTGGCGAGGAAAATAAAAAATTAAAAGAACAAATTGACGCGCTCCTCATAGAGGAGCAAGGATACCAGGAGATACTGCTTGAAAATTTCAGACTGAGAGAGATCCTTAATCTTAAAAAAACCGAAAAAAGATCTGTTGCTGTTGCAAAGGTTATTGCAAAAGGAAGCAACAGATGGGTTAATACGCTCGTTATAAATAAAGGCACTGCGCACGGGATAGAAAAAGATATGATAGTGATAACGCCGGAAGGGCTTGCAGGAAAAATAATCTCTTCCACTGAATCATATTCATCCATATTGCTTTTAAACGATATTAATTTTTCAGTATCAGTAAGACTTGAAGACAGCAGAGTTGAAGGGATACTTTCAGGCACAGGGTCGAAAACATGCGTATTGAAATACATTTCTCATGAGATTGAGGCAGCTGAAAATGATACGGTTATAACCTCGGGGCTCGACGGGATTTTTCCTCCAGGCATACCTGTAGGAACAGTCACAAAAATTTCAAAAAACAGTCCAGGACTTTTTCAGGATATAACAGTCATTCCGTTCCAGGACAACTCCAAGCTTGAAGAGGTGTTGGTAGTAAAAAAATGAGAATAATCTTCAGCCTCTGCGCAATTATCCTTGTATATGTTTTTGAAAGCCGTATAACAATACTAGATGTATCGCCAAATCTTTCTGCAGCCATAGCATACTTCTTTGGGCTGAGAAATGGAGAGACAAAAGGGATTTTTCTCGGCTCTTTTGTGGGACTTCTGGGCGATACGCTCACTGGAAACTTTCTAGGCCCGAATATTTTAAGTAAAGGGCTGGTTGGATTCTTTGCATCATTTCTATCAGGCAGTTTTTTCAGGTGGACACCAGTTCTGGGAATAGCAGGCATTTCAGTCCTCACAGCAATTGATGGGATTGTTGTTTTTATAACAATGTCCGCATTTCAATACACTCCAACATCAATTGTTAATGCAGGTTCAATAATACTTATATCCTCAGGAATTAATTCCATACTAGGGTTACTGCTGCGACCAAGACATGGATAACACATCAAGACAAAGAATCATTATATCTGCTTTTATTATTTGCGGTCTTTTTTTCTTCTCTGTTGTAAAACTGTGGCAGCTTCAGATAATACAGGGCAGTGAATACAAAAAAATATCCATAGAAAATATGATCCGCATTATCAGATCACCTGCGCCGCGCGGAATAATCTATGACAGAAACGGCATCCCCCTTGTTAAGAATACGCCTTATTTTTGCGCTTTGCTTATGCCCGAACATCTCGAGAAAATAGACATTTCTACTCTTGCGCAAATCCTTAGCATGGATAGTGACGATATCAATTATATTATTGATAAGAGCAGTCTCAGTCCTTTTGAACCAATAAAAATAAAAGAAAGGCTTACATTCAAAGAAGTAGCTTCACTAGAAGCAAGACGTTCTGATTTCCCAGGGCTTGTCATATCAACAGAAATGAGCAGAGAGTATTTGTACGGAAATGTCGGAGCGCATGTCATAGGTTATCTTGGGAAACTGAACCAGCAGCAGGCAAATGATCCTGAATACAAGGAAGTTCCCCAGGATGCATTCATCGGGCAGTGGGGAGCAGAGCATCTTTTTGATAAGACACTAAGAGGCAGCGCAGGAGAAAAAATAATTGAGATTGATGCTCTTGGCAGAGAAATAAGGCTTCTACAGGAAAAAGCTCCTGTAAAAGGCGAAGACTTAAATCTCAGCATTGACATTAATGTACAGAAATCAACTGAGGACGCTTTTGAAGGCAAGGCAGGTGCAATGGTTGCTATGAAACCTGACACAGGAGAGATACTTGCTCTTGTGAGCAGGCCATCTTTTGACCCGAATATATTTGCAAAAGGGATCTCATTCAAAGAATGGCTGGCCTTGAATCAGGATAAAAAAGTTCCGATGCTTAACAGGGCGCTTCAGAGCCAGTATCCTCCTGGATCAACTTTTAAGATAATTACAGCAATAGCCGCGCTCAGCGAAAAGGTTATAACTCCAGAAACAAAAGTCACATGCACAGGAGGAATTAAATACGGCAGCTGGGAATTTGGATGTTGGAAAAAAGGAGGACACGGAACCATATCTTTTCACCGAGCTATTGTTGAATCATGCGATGTTTATTTTTATGAAGCTGGAAAGCGTGTCGGCATAGACAAGATTGCAGAGTATGCAAAAAAACTCGGACTTGGCAGCCCTACAGGTCTGCCTTTAGTAAAAGAAAGGCCTGGCCTTATCCCAGACACCAAATGGAAATATGAAAATAAAAAACAGCCATGGTATCTTGGAGAAACATTCCATTCGTCTATCGGCCAGGGATATGTAGCTGCAACTCCGATACAGATGGCTCAGTTAATGAGCATTGTTGCCAATGGCGGATATATTTATAAACCAACCATACTCAAAATGGAAAAACCCCCTGAACAGGTACCATCTATTGGAATAAGTCAGAAAATCCTGGAACTTGTAAAAAGCGCTTTATATGGCGCTGTTTCTGAAGGAGGAGGAACTGGCGGAGCTGCAAAATCATCACTCATAAGTGTAGGTGGAAAAACAGGAACTGCACAGGTGGTTGGCATTAAAAAAAGCTCAAGCAGTCTTCCTGAGAAATACAGAGACCATGCATGGTTTGTTGCATTTGCTCCTGTTGAAAAACCTGAGATTGCCCTTTGTGTATTCGTAGAACACGGCGGTCACGGAGGCGGAGCAGCAGCTCCAATTGCCAAGCGTGCAATAGAGAGTCTATACAAAGAAAATAAGATTAAAAAATAGAGGCATATCTCAATGCAGATAGACAGAAGATTAATTAAAAATTTCGACTGGGTAAGTTTTTCCATAGTGCTTATGCTTTCAATAATAAGCATCATGACAATATTCAGCACAACCCGCGCAGTTATTCCAGGCGAAGAAACCAGCTTCTACATAAGACAGATCATCTGGCTGATAATAGGAATTGCAATACTCTTCCTTATCGTATCCTTTGATTACATATGGCTTAGCAGATATGCATACCCATTATATATTATCGGCATATTGCTTCTTATTTCTGTTCTTATTGCAGGCAAGGTCGGCATGGGTGCAAAGAGGTGGCTTTATCTGGGTTTCTTCTCATTCCAGCCTTCTGAATTTTTTAGAATTATCTTCGTTATTTTTATCGCAAGGTATTTTATTGGCATATCTGAAAACATGGGACTCTATTCTTTGTTTAGTATTTTTATAATATTCGTATTTATCCCTCTCATAATGATATTGAAGCAGCCAGATCTCGGGACAGCGCTCATGATCCTTATAATCTTTCTCTCTCTAAGCCTTATAAAGGGGTTGCAGAAAAAAGTTGTAACGTTTCTTCTCATTGTAAGCATTGTATCAATTCCTTTTATTGGGAATATCGTATGGGATGGCTTGAAAGACTATCAGAAAAACAGGCTTGTTGCATTCATTGACCCTGATATTGATCCCGCAGGTATCGGCTATCATATAAATCAGTCAAAGGTTGCAATCGGCTCGGGTGGATTTGCAGGCAAAGGCTATATGCAGGGAACTCAAGGGCCTTTCAGATTTCTTCCTGAAAAACATACTGACTTTATCTTTGCTGCATTTGCAGAGGAATGGGGATTTATCGGATGTTTTTTATTGCTTTTGCTTTATCTGGCTTTCATACTTCGAGGCATTGACACTGCAATCAAGGCAAAGGATGAATTCGGCAGGCTGCTTGCTGTTGGGATAACATTTATGTTCACGGTTTATATAATAATCAATATAGGAATGACACTCGGATTAATGCCTGTTGTCGGCATCCCCCTTCCATTTATGAGTTACGGCGGCACAGCGCTTCTTTCAAACTTTATTGCTGCAGGCCTTCTTATAAATGTCCGCACAAGACGCTTTGAACTCTTTTACTAACTGAAAAAGTTAAGAAAAATATTCGACATAGAAGTACAGGCATTGCTCGGGCTGAGTATACTTCTTTAAAAATCTTTCACATCAGCAGTTGTCATTAGAAACGCCACTTTGATATAATTCATCTCTGCTTTAAACCAGGCGGTGTAGCTCAGTTGGTTAGAGCATGCGGCTCATATCCGCAGTGTCCGGGGTTCAAATCCCTGCACCGCCACCAATATCTCGATAGCATTACTGGAAATCTTAGCAGTCAATTCATCTTTTTAATTCAATTCTCCTATTCGTTATTCAAACATTCTCCTTGTAAACCTGGAAAAAATTCTCTATACTTTTCATTAATTCAATCACTTTTATTTTAATGAACAAATTTTGCAAAAAATAATATGAAAAACAAATTAATTTTAAAAACTTTTATCTTTATTTTAGTTTTGACTTTTTCTTTTATTCCTAATATCTCCGCAGAAGATAAGAATCAGGAATTGCTTCAACAGATGGAGGATTTAAAAAAAGCGGCTGAGGAGATGAAGAAAGCAATGGAACAAATGGGAATAGGCTTGCCTAAAACCCCTCAGGAAAAAGTTGACATAGTGATAGAAAATACAAACAGGGCATATCGCGATCTTATGGCAGGGTTAAGTAGAATTGAACCTAAAGAAGGTTTGGTGATCCCTGTTCTTATGGCTACAAGAATCAAGGGATATGTTATTGTCAGCGGAAAAGATTATGATCCTCTAAGACATGGCTGGAGGCCATTTGAGCTAGAGTATAAAATAAGAGAAGACTTTATCGGATGGATGATAATCACTGATTATTATGATACCAAGGCTCGGCGTTTCACAGGCAAGAAAACATACATGATAGGTTCTGTCTCCACTGACATTAAAGTAATGTCTCAAAAAGGAAAACAATGCGTGGAAACCGACCATCTTCTTCCTCCAACTTGTAAAGAGTGGCAACAAATCACAACACATGATATTGACAAGGGTGATGTATATCCTGCTATGCACGATTGGACAATACTGGCTGACTCTGATGAAAAAAAGATAACTATTGAAGTTGAATCACCTGGCATTTATTTTCATTCTCCTGATAAACAGGCTGGCAGATCGCTTGGCTGTTTTGGAACTAAGATTGAAAGAACTATGGAAGAATTTAAAAAAGATATGGAGGCTCACAAACTGAGTGTGGCAAAAAAAGTCGGTGTTGTTTCAGGCGGCACTCCGAGATGTGATATAGGCTCTGAGATCGAACTGAATATGGAATTATGCGATCCGAAAAACTTTGCTGATATTGATAAATGCAAACAAACAGAACTGCTTCTTGAAGACCTGAAGGTGATATTAAAGATCCGCGATGCATTCAAAGACATGGCTCCAGGAGCAAAAGACGTGGCCCATCTTCTGGATCTGGTGGGTCTTGAGATAAAAACCGCATACCCCGGCATGGATATACAGAATGAGGAATTTCTAGCAAGATACAGCGCTTCATATAATATATGCACAGGCGAGACAGTGATCCCTGACACATGCAAAGAATGCGCACCAAGCCCCTTATGTAAGTGGCGGAAAAAAGGACTTGAGATACACGAACAAATTCATGACAGCGATATTCAAAATAATCCAAAGATCAGGCAGCTATTCTGCGATACCCAATATCAGCTTGAAAACTTTCCTGATGTGAATTTCTGGGAACGCCTGCTGGCAAAGACATATGCAAAGATGGACTATGATGCTTACAATGAACAGGCAAAATATCTCAGGGATATTATTCAGGAACAGCTAAGCGGGAATGTTGACTGTACATTCAAGCCGGAATTTTTCTCAGAATTCCAAGAGGCTATCAGCAAAATAGATAAGAACAGATAAAAATAAAAGTCTTTTTACTCTTTCTTTGCCTTTGGTCTTTTGTTTACATCCAGAATTTTTTTCCTCAGACGTATTGACCCCGGTGTTACTTCAACGAGTTCGTCATCACGAATGAACTCGATTGCTTGCTCAAGGCTCATGAGATGGGGCGGAATAAGCTGGAGCGATTCATCAGAACCAGATGCCCTCATGTTAGTGAGTTTCTTTTCCTTTGTGACATTCACATCAAGGTCATTGTCCCTCGAGTTCTCGCCTATGATCATTCCTTCATATACAGAAGTATTGTCATTTATAAACAGCACGCCTCTCGGCTGCAGATGAAAAAGTGCATATGTTGTTGATCTGCCTGTTCTGTCAGAGACCAGCGCACCTGTCTGGCGTTTTGTTATCAGTCCCTGCCACGGTTCATATCCGTCAAAGAGATGATTAAGAAGTCCCGTTCCTCTTGTGTCAGTCAAAAACTGCGAGCGAAATCCAATTAGACCGCGAGAAGGGATTCTGAATTCGAGCCTCACCCTGCCAAAACCGTTGTTCTGCATCTTCTGCATTTTCCCGCGTCTCATACCGATCTGCTGTGTAACAACCCCGACAAATTCTTCAGGAATATCTATAACCAGAAGTTCCATCGGCTCATGCATAACGCCGTTTATTTTCTTGGTTATAATCTCAGGCATCGAGACTGCAAGTTCGTATCCTTCACGCCGCATCATCTCTATAATGATCGCAAGCTGAAGTTCTCCCCTGCCCATTACTGTGAATGCATCTGTATCAGAAAAATCAACTTTTATCGCAACATTATAAAGAAGCTCTTTTTCGAGTCTCTCTCTCAGATTTCTTGATGTAACGTATTTGCCTTCCTTGCCTGCAAATGGAGATGTGTTTACCATAAAGACTATTGCAATTGTTGGCTCGTCAATTTTTATTCTTGGCAAAGGCATTGGAGTTTCAGCGCTTGTGATCGTATCCCCGATCGTAACGCCCGGCAATCCTGAAAGAGCAACAATGTCACCGGCGTATGCTTCTTTGACATCAGCGCGATTAAGCCCCTTAAAAGCATAGAGCCCTGTAATCTTAGTGCGCTCTATTGTTTCATCAGACTTTATCATTGCTACCTGATCAGCTGTCTTGACTCTGCCTGAGAATATCCTGCCGATTGCGAGTCTTCCTACATAATCGTCATAGTCAATGTTTGTTACGAGTATCTGGAGCACTTCATCGCCTTTCTCCTCTGGCGCTGGGATTGTGCTTAGTATTGTCTCGAACAAAGGCTTGAGGTCTTCTGATGGATCGTCAAGCTCGCGCTTTGCCATGCCTGTTTTGGCATTTGTGTAGATTATAGGGAATTCAAGCTGGTCTTCAACAGCATCAAGGTCTATGAAAAGATCATACACTTCATTAAGCACTTCCTGTATTCTCGCATCCGGTCTGTCTATCTTGTTTACAACTAGAATTGGAACCAGCTTTAACTCAAGGGCTTTTTTAAGAACAAATCTTGTCTGGGGCAGAGGGCCTTCTGATGCATCAACGAGCAGAAGAACTCCATCCACCATCTTCAGGGTTCTTTCTACCTCGCCTCCGAAATCAGCGTGTCCCGGTGTGTCAACAATATTTATCTTTACGCCATTGTATTCAACCGCTGTATTTTTTGCCATGATAGTAATGCCTCTTTCTTTTTCAAGGTCATTGCTGTCCATGACGCGTTCTTCAATTTTCTCATTTGCACGGAATATCCCTGCCTGTCTTAACATTCCGTCAACAAGCGTAGTTTTTCCGTGGTCAACATGTGCGATTATCGCAATGTTGCGGATATTTTCACGTTTCATTATAAAACTCCTCTTTCTGATTCTGCTTTGATGCGAATCCGGTCATATTAGGCAATGCCACATGGTGGGACAATGCTGATGTGTATATAATAATCCATCTAAGGCAATAAAAGCCAGCTGACCATTTTTAAATAAGAAAAAAATCATCCAGAACAGAGACAAAATCTCGATCTATGCAAAAAAACCAGTCTTGCAATTATTTCTCTACAATGCTTACCTTTATATCTATTCTATCCAGCGGATTATCTCTTGCATCTCTTGGCTGATTCACGATTTTATCGACAACATCCATTCCTGATACAACTTCACCGAATGCAGTATATTGTCTATCAAGGAAAAACGCATCAGCAGCGCAGATAAAAAACTGTGAGCCGGCGCTGTCAGGATGTCCAGACCTTGCCATAGAAAGAACACCTTTTTTATGCTGCTTGTCGTTAAACTCTGCCTTCACAGTATATCCCGGTCCTCCCATTCCGTGAGTTGATTTGTCAGGATTTTTAGAATTAGGATCTCCACCCTGGATCATAAATCCTGGGATGACTCTATGAAATGTTGTGCCGTCGTAAAATCCTTTTTTTGCAAGCGTGATAAAATTACTCACGTGATTTGGAGCTGCATCAGGGAAGAATCTGAGTTCTATTTTTCCTAATTTTGTCTCGATAATTGCCTTTGTCTCAATCATTTTTTTCTCCTTTGAAGTAACTGTCTTGTTTTCTGAAGAAACAACTGCCTTGTCTTTAGTAGAATCAACTGTCTTATTTTTTATTCCAAAATAAACATAAACACCAGCCGTTATTATTAATACTGTCAACAGAGCTATTTTAAAAAATTTCATCAATCCTCCGTTTTTTAATTGCAAAAATTTAAAGTCATTAAGTTTAAGATTTTATCTTAAAACTTTCAACTGTTAATTTGAAAACTGAAGAATAATTCTACTTAAATCCCTTCTGTACTTTGCGAATCCTGTCTGCAAGTTGTCTTATTGCATCAATCATGGACACGCCTTTATGCATCTGGCTTTTTACGAATGACGCCTTGGATAAAATATTTACCACATGATCATGTGAGTCATGTATGAGACAGACATTCTTGCCTTCAGCAATCTGCTGTGTTATGCAGCTTTCAATCTGCTCTGGCGTGAATTCCTTTGCAAGAGCGCGTATCTCTTTTATCTGGCTTGCATCTTTTTTCTTATGTCCGTGGCTGTCAGGCATCTTCAATTTTTGGCGGGAGCGCGTGGGAATCGAACCCGCACACGCTACTTGCAACTCATTGATATATATAGATAATATTACCACTTAGAAATCATTGTTGACGGTCTGTTGACGATTTTCTCTTGGCTGCCTTTATATTAACCACCTCCGCAGGTTTTCTCAATGACAGCTTTGAAATGGCTAACCTCTTATTTTCTATCTCTATATCGTCGGCATGATTGTATACATTCTCGGTTATCTTTTCTGAGCTGTGCCCTACGAGTTTGCTGATCTCGCTGACAGGAAGACCAGCTTTTCTCAACTGAGTAACGAATGAATGACGAGACACATCATATAACCTGACTTCCTGAGGTATATTCAGCTTTGAACGAACGCTCACAAAAATATTTTGGAAAGCGTCTATCATGTAAGGTCCGCCAGTCTTCGGTTTAACAAAGATGAAAGCTTCGGGATGGTTCTTAACTCTTTTTTTGAAAAAATCGACCATCTCAGGATGTATAGCGATTGAGTAGGGTTTAGATTTTTTCCCTTTTCGACGCAACCTAAGAGTATTTCTTGAATATGTAGACTTGATAGTTATGCTCAGGGTTTCAATATTTACATCTGCTACTCGGAGCGCCCTGGCTTCCCCAGGTCTACATCCGTGAAGCATGAGAAACCTTACGATCTCCCTATCCTCTTTGCCTTCAATTGCATCCAGAATACTCATCTGATCTTCAGGCTTAAACCAAACATAATGAAAGGGTTTCTCATTCAATATAATCTCTTCCATCCTTCTTTCTACCTCTTTTTCTGTCGGGAAGTCAGGCACAGCGTTGATTAGTTGCCGTTCTTCTTTCAAATACATCATGAATGTCTTGAAGTTTGCAAAGTTATTAAGGACGGTCTTAGACTTAAGCGGTACAGCTCGCACATTTTTCTCATTCTTTAGAAACTCAAGGTATTTGACAACATCGTCCTTTCTCATTTCTCTGACATCTGAATTGCCGAAATGCTGCTTGGCTCTTTCTACCTGTTTCTTATATCCCGAGTGATATGAAGGTGCTATCGATTTCAACTTGTCCTGTAGGAATTCCTTAAGTAGGGTTGATGCATAAAATTTTCTTCCTTCAGCGGCTACATACTTCGTTGGGTCAAAAATGTGCTGGTCAACTTCATGTCTGATATTTGAGAGCAAATCAGTGGCTCTCCGATAAGTATCTAAAGGCTGACTTTGCTTGTCAGAGCATATACGGGTACGCTGCCCTTTCCAGTGCATATCTATGACAAACTTCCTAGGAACAGTCTGACAGTCAGGACAAATATAGCCGATTTTTATAATGTGATGGAAAGCCTTAAAACACTTGGGGCACTTACTTTCTCTTGAAGTTGGACGTATGGTTCCATTCATCTTCTCATCCTCACGCTCAAAAGAAGATAAGCGATACTTTAGATATTTGTCAAGGCTATGCACTGGTTTGTGAATCTTTATTTCAATTGAAATTACGACCCGTGAAGGCCTCCCGAAGTCTGCAACGATTTAGAGGCTCAATAACTGCGAAGTACCTCTCCGAGTAAATAGATTTGAGCACTCGGAACGGTTATTTATTTCTCACAGAAGTCAACAGCCAAGAGCATACCGAGCATTCTGCGGAGTACAAGCGGAAATCGATACATAATCACATCTAAATCTTCGCGCCTCCGATGTTCTTGTTTCTCGCTTTGCAACGAATGCGAGCTTCAGCAACTCACGGACAATCTCCTTGAAGCGACAGTTTAATCCTTGAAAAAATGCTATGAACCTGATACTTTAATCCATGTCTGAAAAAGAGGCAGGAAGACATAAACCAATCACAGACCTTACCTTTTTTACAAACGAGCTAAATGCAATTTCCCTTTATAGATTCAAAAAAACCTGAAAATTTATGAATGGCCCTCAATTACGTAATATCTTCGTCCCCCCATTCCATCAAAAAGTCCTTGCCCACGAACTTACACTAAAGCGCCCGTCTCATGAATTAAAAAAACTTAGTCAAAGCCTTGCGTCTTCCGCAGTTGATCTTAACCCTCATCAGATAGAAGCAGCTCTATTCGCTTTTAACAGTCCCCTTTCAAGAGGCGCAATACTTTGTGATGAAGTGGGGTTGGGCAAAACAATCGAGGCAGGGTTGATTATAAGTCAGCTATGGGCAGAGGGGAGAAGAAAGATCATCATTGTTGTGCCTGCATCCCTTCGGAAGCAATGGCAGAATGAGCTTATAGAAAAGTTCGATATCCAGAGTGTAATTGTAGACGGTCTTGAATATAAGATAATAAAGAAGGAAGGCAACTACAATCCTTTTGACAGGGAGAACCTTATTGTTATTGTTTCACTTCCTTTTGCCTTTTCTAAAAGATTTGAAATAAAAGCTATTGCCAAATGGGACTTGATCGTAATAGATGAGGCCCACAGGCTGAGAAATGTCTATAAGAAAGGAAATAAAACAGCACAAGGCTTGAAAGAACTATTTGAGAACCAGCCAAAGGTACTTCTTACTGCAACTCCTCTCCAGAACTCCCTTATGGAACTCTACGGACTGACAAGTTTCGTTGATGATAAACTCCTTGGCACAGATTATTCTTTTAAAAGTAAATTCATGAGCGATAGGCGGGGGCTTGAGGTGGACAATCTCGATGAACTCAAGTCCAGGCTGTCTGCCCTCTATATAAGAACACTCAGAAAGCAGGTACAGGAGTATATTCCATATACAAACCGAATTAGCATGGTGGAAGACTTTACCCCTTCAGATGAGGAATACAGGCTTTACGAAATGGTATCAGAATATCTGCAAAGGCCTGAAGTGGCCGCGATAAAACACAGTCAGCGTGCTCTCATGGTTCTGATATATAGGAAAATTCTTGCAAGCTCAAGCTTTGCTATTGCACAGACCCTCGAAAGTCTTATAGGCAATCTTGACAGGCAAATAAAGGGGCTTCAGCCTGAATCGGTAGAGAGTTTTATTAAAGACGTTGACGGCTATGAAGAAGAATTAGAAGAGATTGCAAAGCAGGAAAACGGCGAAGCCATAGAAAATGACAGCGAAGTGCCTGAAGAAAAAGAAGCAGATTTTACGCCTGAAGAGATCGAAGCTGAAAAACAGGAATTAGTCGGTTTTAAAAATCTTGCGAAATGCATCAATAAGAACTCAAAAGGCGAAGCGCTGATTATTGCCCTCAGAAAAGCATTTGAACATAATAAGAAGATGGGGTGGCCTGAAAAGGCGGTTATCTTTACAGAATCAAGAAGGACGCAGCAGTATATTTTTCATTTGCTCTTGGATGCCGGCTATAAAGACAGAATAACCCTTTTCAGCGGAACCAATGAGGGTCCGATTGGCAGGCGCGCGTATGAGCGATGGCTGAAAGAAAGGGTCCGGCATGATAAAGAACTCAGACTCTCTAAAGATGCTTCTATCCGGGAAGCCCTCATTCATGAATTCAGAAATCACACCAACATACTTATCGCTACAGAAGCAGGGGCAGAAGGCATCAATCTTCAGTTCTGTAATGTTGTAGTCAACTACGACCTTCCATGGAATCCGCAGAGGATAGAACAAAGGATAGGCCGCTGCCATAGATACGGACAGAAGCATGATGTTGTTGTCCTGAACTTCCTAAATAGAAAAAATGCCGCAGATAATCGCGTATTTGAATTGCTTGATAAAAAACTCAGGCTCTTTGACGGTGTATTCGGAGTTTCGGATGAAGTTTTGGGAGTTATAGGCTCAGGTGTGGATTTTGAGAAACGCATTCTCGATATATATCAATCGTGCCGTACAGCGGAAGAAATAAATAAGGCTTTTGATGCTTTGCAGTCTGAGTTGGCAGAGCAGATTAAAGAGACCATGCTTCATGCAAGGTCAAAACTTCTTGAAAATTTTGATGATGAGGTAAGGGCAAGGCTCAGAACAAGAAACGAGGAGATAAAGAAGGAGCTTACAGCATTTGACGTGATGCTTTTAAAGTTCATATGCAGCAGTCTTAACGTAAATGATTACAAATATGAAGACAGCACATATTATTTCGATATTCCCTCTTTCCCGCCGTGGATTATCATGAATATGCCCGGGGATGTTATGCCCGGAACCTTTTATATTGGAAAGGGAAAGGGCGAAAAGGAATCAGCTGCAAGACTTCATCTCGGACATCCTCTTGTAAGGACTGCGATCAGGGCAGCTAAAGAACTCCCTACTGAAAAGACATGTTCTGTAACGCTTGCTTATTCAGCAGCAGGTCACAAGATTTCGCCCTTAGAGCATCTTCTTGGCAAGTCAGGTTATTGCATGTCCTATAAGCTCTCATTCAAGGGACTGGAGGAAGAAGACCATTTAAGTCATCTGTTTTTTATCAGGGAAGATGAGCGATGGGAAGCTCTTTCCAATGATCTCTGTGAAAAAATGATGACAGTAACAGCTTTTGAGTGCAAAGACATAAAGCATGAAGTACCCCCATCTGAATTAGTGGATAGCGCCTTAAAGACTTTTACTGATGAGCTATTGAAGGAAATCGGCCTCCGTAATGAAGATTACTTTGAAAGGGAAATGGATAAACTGGAGACCTATTCTGAAGAAGCAGTTCTAAAAATGCAGGATGATTTAAAGAAGCTTGAGGATGCATGGAAAGAGGCAAAGAAGAAGAGACAGAAATCTCTGTCGTTTGAAGAGCGCATGTCTGCAAGAAAAGAAGTTCAGCGGCTTGAACAGGAATATAGTAAAATGGTTGATAAAATAGCAGTTGAAAAGAAGAAGCTGTTTGAGGAAAAGAATCAGGAGTTAAAGAGCTTGGAGAAGAAATTGAAGATAAAGGTTGAGCGGGAGTTAATAGCTCAGGCAATATGGAGGATGGAGTAATGCCAGAACAGGCCAATCTCTTTTTTTTTGAACAATCAGAACCTTTTCTCAAAGAACTACCTTGAACATCGCCTGCCGAATACTGATTTATGGAAGGAACAAAAAGAAAAGGTCTCAGATGTTTTTGATGTTATAAAAAAGGCGTATAACGAGACTAAGACTTTAAAGCTTGGCCCGGGAGAAGAAGCAGGGCTTGAGGATAAATTCATAAGGCCGGTTCTTCAGGTTCTCGGTTACGAATGGGACGTACAGCCAACTACCAAAAGAGGGCTGAAAAAGAAAAGACCGGATTACGCCTTATTCAAGGATAAAGCTTCCCTTACAGATGCGCGGAATGAGAAAGATAATTTAGTTAGATTCTTCAAACATCCTGTAACTATTTTAGAAGCAAAGTACTGGCGCAGAAGACTCAATGATACAGAGCCGAAGGACACTCTCGACAAGCGAGACCCTACAGCGCAAACAGTAAAATATCTCGATGATGTGTACCATGCCTCTGAAAGCCGTATTCAATGGGCAATCCTCACCAATGGAAAACACTGGCGCCTATTCTATTACAAGGCGGCATCCCGCTCCGGCAATTTTTTTGAGATTGATCTTGAGGAAATAATCACAAGAAACGACAAAGAAAAGTTTCTCTATTTTTATCTTTTCTTTTCAAAAGATGCCTTTATCCCTGATTCAATTTCCGGAAAGACATGGCTTGACCAGCATCTAAAAGGGACTGAGGATTATGCCTCAAGAATAAGCACAAAACTGAAAGACCTTATTTTCGACAAGGTGTTTGAAGGTCTCGCAGAAGGTTTTGTTCATTACAGGATGTCTGAACTTTCAGCAACAAAAGAAACTGATGAAAGCAAAAAAGCTATTTTCAGAGGATGTCTCACCCTTCTTTATCGCCTGCTTTTTGTGCTTTATGCCGAAAGCAGAAATCTCCTGCCTGTTAATGAAGACCCTTACTACAGGGTAAGCCTTTCAAAGCTCAGGAGGGACATTAATAAAGATATTTCTGGCACAGGGCTTGATAAAATGAGTAAGAGGTCTTATACCTACTGGGCGAGGCTTCAAGGACTTTTTGACATTATTGCAAAAGGCGATCCTGCGCTGAATGTCCCTGTGTATAACGGCGGTTTGTTTGAAACCCCGAAGGATGGTTTTCTTTCAATTCATAAACTGCCCGACCCTTTTCTTGCAGATGCAATAGAACTTCTTACTGTTGACCATGAAAGCATACACACGCCTGATGCGCCTGCCTTTATTGACTATTCATCCCTCAGCGTCCGTCATCTCGGCGATATATATGAAGGCATACTGGAATTCCATATTCAGGTTGCAGAGGAAGACGTGGTTGAAATCAGGAAAGACGGGAAGTCTTTATGGGAGAAGGCATCAGCAATTAAAGAGGGGTTTAGGATTTACGGCAAAAGGACAAAAGGCGAGGTTTACATAGAAAACTCCAGGCATGAACGGAAGGCAACAGGTTCCTTTTACACGCCTCATTTCAGTGTCGAATATATCGTGGGCAATACAGTCGGGCCTGTGCTTGACGAAAAACTGAAAATCGCCGATGGGTTGCTGTCACTATTTGTCGGTATGCAAAAAAAGTCATTGAATAACCAATTGTCGGCGGATAGTATTCGGGGTTACAAAGCGAAGATCAGAGATCTTGAAGATGAGATATTCAAGACTGTCTTCGGTATCAAAGTCCTTGACCCTGCAATGGGGAGCGGACACTTTCTTGTGCACACAGTAGATTATATTTCTGACAGGATAGTCGCATTCCTTGCCGGTTATCCTGATAATCCTGTTATTAAAAAAATTGCAGAATTGCGGAATGAAATACTTGAAGAAATCAGTAAGCAGGGAGTAAAGATTGATGAGAGCAAACTGACAGAGGTCAATCTCATTAAGCGCATGGTAATGAAACGCTGCATCTACGGCGTTGACCTCAATGAAATGGCGGTAGAACTTGCGAAACTTTCGTTGTGGCTTGACTCCTTCACGCTTGGCGCGCCGCTGTCATTCCTCGATCATCATCTGAAATGCGGCAATAGTTTGATCGGGACCAATATTGACGCATTGGGAAAAGCTCTAACCGGACGGCTCTTTGCGATAAACCTTGAACCGCTAAAAAGGGCAATGAGAGATATGATTTTCGTTTCCGACTTGCCGGATGCGACTGTAGCGCAGGTGAAGGAGTCACATAAAAAATACGGCGATGCAAACAAAGGACTTGAAGGTTACAGAATTCTACTCGATATGCTCGTTGCAGACTACTTTGGAATTCCTGATGCGAAAAAGATGCTTGTGTCGGACTTCGACAAGATTGACCTTAATAACCTTCATGCCTCGATTGCAAAACTGCCTGATAAAGACAGGAAGCTGATAGAGAAAGTTGAGACGATTACTGAAGAAAAACGGTTCTTTCACTGGGAGATTGAGTTTTCAGAGGTATTTTACGAGCAGATGTCAGGTTATGAGCAGAAGGTTCAAATGAAAAACAATCCGGGTTTTGATTGCGTGGTAGGCAATCCGCCATGGGTATCACTAAAAGGACGTTTCCGTAAAAGCAATGAAAAGGATACAAATGAAATAGATTATCTTCACTGCACATATGGTTCTAATACTTATATGCCAAATTATTATGAAAATTTTGTGCTTTTGTCGACACTATTGCTAAAAGATAAAGGTAATGCATCATTCATTATCCCAGATAGACTTGCAACAAATATGTATTATTCTCTTACACGTAAAACTATTTTAAATAGGTGTATAGTTAGGTCATTGAATTACTCGGTTAAATTCCCTGGCGTTATAGCTGATTGCCTTATCTACGTATTCACCCGTGACAAACAAACAGGTCATAATTATGATGTTGCAATTACATCTAACTTTAATTTTCAACGCTTGGCAAATATATCAGAAGTTCAACCCGATGAATATGTTTTTCCAAGAAGTTATAGCCTAACGGCGCTGCCGATATTAATCAAATGCGAAAAAAATGGAATATACCCGCTTGGCACTGAAATTATGACTACATCTGGTTTTGGTGCATCTTCAGACAAAATTACGACTGAATTTGTAAATAAAAAACAAGTTCCGGTTCTTAAGGGAGATAATATTGACCGATATCAAATAGATGGTTGCTATTATAATGATTTTCAAGATAATCCAATTACAGGCAGAACATGTGATATGAATATTTTGAAGAAAAAACCTAAATTATTATTACGAAAAACAGGTTTGCAATTAATTGCTACCGTTGATAATAGCGGAACAATCGTGGAACAGTCTCTCTATTTTTTGTACGACAATAATACTGATTTTAATTTCTATTTTCTGCTGGCCTTGCTCAATTCAAAGTTATTAACCTTTTATTTCCAAGAAAAACTTATAACTAATAAGGAGTCAACTGCTCAAATAAAAAAAATGGATCTTGACAGGTTCCCTATTCCTCCCATCTCCTTCACTACCCCTGAAAAAGAGCGGAAGGAGTTTTTTAAAGAGGCTGTTAAGCTGCATGAACGTTCCAAATATGATGACATTGCAAAATGGACAGATTATGAATTTGCCATGGGCAGGAACGATACAGTCCATAACTTTATAGCCTATCTCGCAGAGCAGATGATCGAGATGAACAAGGCCAAGAACGAGGAGAGTAAGGGATTTTTAAAATGGCTTGAACGTGAAATCGGAGCCGGAATCGAAGACTTGAGCAATAAGACCGCAATCAAAGAATATCATGAGCATGATTTTGACCACTTCCTTGAAGTCCTCAAAAAGAACAAAAACAAACTCTCTATAGACCCATCAAGCCGAAAGACTCAGGAACTTCTTGAAAAACATTTCACAAAAAGCATGGCAGTGCTTGAGCCTTTGAAAGAAAAGATTAAGGCTACTGATGAGTTGATAGACGAAATTGTTTATAAGTTGTATGGATTGACGGATGAGGAGATTGAGATTGTGGAAGGGCATTAGTTAATATGGAAGATACCAATAATAACAGAAAATTTGATGAAATCTTAAATTCAACCGCAAAACAAATTTGTGTTATTGCTGGTCCCGGAAGCGGCAAGACGACTGGCATCTTAATTCCTAAAGCCAAACAAATTATTGCAGATTCAAGCATAGCACAAAAAAATGTTCTTCTTCTGACATTTTCGAGACTATCAGCGATTGACCTCCAGAATAAGGTTAAGAGTATAGAAAAAGTGCCAAAAGCCTCAACATTACATTCTTTCTGTTTATCTTTTTTATTGACTGAAGACAATCACGAGATTAGAAAACGGGTTAATTCAATAATAATGGATTTCGAAAAAAAGGTAATGATTTCCGATCTCAAATTAATATTAAAAAATGACAAGAAGAAACTGCGAGCCATGCTTGATGAATTTAGCGCAGGTTGGGCTATTAAACCGCATGATGAAGTATTTAATGAGGATGATGAAAAAAGACAATTTAAGGCAGCAATTCTAAATTGGCTTAGTGAACACGAAGCAGCCATGATGGAGGAAATCGCTTATCATGCTGTCGATTTAGCAACTAAGATAGATTCTGAATTTATTGCTGAACCTCAATATATTTTTGTTGATGAGTTTCAAGATTTGAATGAGTTAGAGCAGAGGTTTATTGAAATTCTGGCAAAATCATCGCAGCTTCTGATAGTAGTTGGTGATCCAGATCAATCTATCTACAGTTTTAAGTTCGCATATCCTGTCGGGATCACTAAATTTGCTGACAAGGAAAATACAGAAAATCATACACTACCTTTTTCTGGAAGATGCTCCACAAAAATACTCGATCTGGCAAATAAATTACTTATACAATTTGATCCGACAAGAAAAAAGTTAAAAACTCTTCCTAATGCTATAACTGGTGAAGTTCAACTCATTCAGAAACAATATCAAGATGAGGAGTTCGAAGAAATACTGACGCTAATTGATACGAGATTGAACTCAGATGCCTCGCCAAAAGATATTTTTATTCTGGTCCCTCGGAAAAAATTGGGCATAGATTTTGTAAAATTCGCCACTGCTAAGAAAGAAAACCACCATATGCTTGTGGATATTGTCTTTCGCTTTGCAGTTAAAGGCGCGTTCACAGATAGAGAAGCAGAAAGCGTATCGCTTTTAGGCATCATTGCGAACCCGGAGGGTTTACTGCATATTAGATCTTATTTAGGAGTGGGAGACGAGAATCATTTTGCAAATGAGATTAAGGTGATAAAAAAGAAATATGGCAGTCTTAAAAATGCAATTCAATCTGTAAATCCAAATGACTTTGATAAAAAGAGTAAAAGAGTTCGTCATGTATGCGAGAAAATAATCAGACTCAAAGAAATCATTGCTTTATACAAAAATGAAGTTCCTATCGAAAAGGTGATAAATGATTTATTCCCGGATTCTGTTGAAGAACTCTTAGATATTAGGCAAGTATTATTTTCTCTTAAAGAAGTCGATGATACGATCAAAAGTCTTTATTCAAAGTTTATTGACTACACAAGAACAATACATTTTGACAATAACGTAATCAAAGTAATGACGCTAATGGCTTCTAAAGGATTGGAGGCTGATCACGTTTTTATTTTAGGCTGTAATGATGGTAACATTCCTGGCAAAAATCGGTCAGCTCATTTAACAGACCATGAACACAAGCAAGAACAACGTCGTTTACTTTATGTCGGTATTACGAGAGCTAAAAAAACTTTAGCCATAAGTTGGAGCCGGGATCTTCCTTTCAGGCAATCAAAAGGCCATCACACTGCAAGTATAGGGACAGTTAAAAGAGACGGGAAAACCTATAGTAGAGTTGGTCTATCGGAATTTTTGCAGGATATCAGCTTATGAAAATCGATAAAATCGGTTCCTGGTCTGAGATAAAATTGGAAATTATCAAGAAGTACGCCAGTGCTTATACCAGTATCATGAGCAAACAGTCATGGTGCAAAGGATATATTTACATAGATGCATTTGCGGGGGCGGGAAAGCATATCAGCAGGAAAACTAGAAAGCTTGTCCCAGGGTCTCCTCTTAATGCTTTAAATGTGAAGCCGCCGTTTACAGAGTACCATTTCATTGATCTCGATGAGGAGCGTGCTGATGTGTTTAATGAGATTGCAAAAGAAAATCCGAGCGTACATTCCTACCATGGAGATTGCAACGACATTCTTATAAAAGACATTTTCCCAATATTTTTATATGAGTCTTTCAGGAGGGCATTGTGCATTCTTGATCCATATGGTCTTCAATTAAGGTGGGAAACGATTAAGGCTGCCGCCGAACTGAAAACAGTCGATATATTTATAAATTTTCCGATTATGGATATTAATCGAAATGTTTTGTTTGAGGATCCTGCAAAGGCAAAACCAGAAAATATTGAAAGGATGAATGCCTTCTGGGGCGATGAAAGCTGGAGACAACTTCTTTATAGAGAGCAAAAGACTCTTTTCGGGGAAACCCAACATGTAAGAGTTGAGGATTATCAGGCACTGGCAAAAGAGTTTTGCAGACGACTCAAAAAAGTCGGTTTCCAATATGTCCCTGAACCTATTTTAATGACAAATGGGAAAAATGGCCCTCTCTATTATCTTTGTTTTGCGTCACAAAAAAATGCTGCAAACGACATAGCAAGGGATATTTTCAAAAAATATAAAGGAATGAAGTAATGTCAAAGCATGTCTCTTATAAAACAGATAATCAAAGCATTAAGATGGAAATAAAAGAAAAAGCGGTGAGCTATGGACACGATTTCCTAAAGCAATCTCTTGTTTCTGAACTATGGGCAGTTCGCGGACACTGTGATGAATTGCGTGCCAAGAAGATTGCTAAACGATCAGGCTTATCATTGAAATGGTTTGATACCGCTCCTTCTTTAAACGGGGATAAAGGGTTGAAGAAGCTACAGGCTGAGAGGGGAGTGCTGCTTTTGAGAAACCGCACAAGCTCATTCATCGAACAATTTCAGCATCCAATCGGCAGGTGCTCGAAATTTTACAAATTAACAACTTATAACAACTGCAATTTCTGGTGTGAGTACTGCTATCTTTATCTCACTTTCCGCAATATGCCGATTTCAACTCACTTTGTAAACTATGACAAGATGTTTAAAGAAATAGTAAGCTTTGACAAATCGAAGATCCCTGATGTCTTGCGGGTCTTGAACCTTGGTGAATTGTGCGATCCACTGGCAGTTGAAAATGTCACGGGCTTTGCTGAAGAGCTTATCTCCTTTGTTGCAGAAGAAACTCAAAAAACAAGGCTGCTTTTCCTGACAAAGAGCGACCGTATAGATTCTCTTCTTGACTTGGACCACAAAAACAAGTCAATTATGTCATTTAGCGTCAATACAAATATGGTTTACCAGCAGCTTGAACATAGAACCGCTTCCCCTGAAGAAAGGTTAAAAGCGGCAGGGAAGTTGCAGCAGGCAGGATACGAGATACGCTTAAGAATAGACCCGGTTATTCTTTATTCAACATGGAAAAAGGATTACATTAATCTTGTAGAAAAGATATTCTCTTATGTCAAACCCGAACGAATTACTATAGGGGAATATCGTCCATCGAAAGGACTTGCCTCTCATATCAGTTCCCGTTTTCCAGAGTCTCCACTTTTAAAGATTAACTCCGGACTGATTAGCGAAGGAACTAAGCTCAGATACCCTGACGAACACCGCTTGGCGATGTTTAAAGTAATTGTCGACACCATAAAGAAACATGACAGGAAAGTAAAAGTTGCTCTCTGCAAAGAGGACATTAAAATTTGGAAAAGCCTTGACATGACGATAAATGGCTTGCAGTGCAATTGTTTAGGATAAACTTTAAATGCTTAACCCCGGCGATATTTTAGAAAATAAGTACCGCATAGACCAAGCGCTAAGCAGGGGCGGTTTTGGTCGTGTTTGGAAGGCATACGACACTATTCTTGAACGTGAAGTTGCAATTAAGGAGTTGATTGAGGTTAAGCAAGAGCAGATTGAAAGTTTTATCAAGGAAATGCAAACTCTTGCAAAGCTTGATTGTGAGAAAGTAATAAAGATTAATCAGGCTATCCCTTCAGAAAACAATTTTTTTCTTGTAATGGAATATTGTCCTTTAGGCAGCTTATGGAATCTTCTTAAAGCGGAAGGGAAGTTGCCGATAGAAAAAGCTGTAGAATATGCGATCGAAATATGCACAGGCCTTTCAATTATCCACAAAAATAAAATCGTGCATCATGACATAAAACCGTCAAATATTCTTCTCGGAAACGACGGGCATATTAAAATCAGCGATTTCGGGGTGGCTAATACCCGTCTTGGAACAATCCAATATCTTGCGCCTGATCAATTTAAAAGCGGAGCTAATCCTAAAGACCCGCGAACCGATATTTATGCTTTGGGAATTACTTTATACGAAATGCTGACAGGCGAAATGCCTTATAAGGGCGATGATGCGCAAATTATGAATGCCCATATATATGAGCAACCCTCTTTCCCTGCTTCTGTCCCGGACTGGATGTGTAATATTATTCTCAAGGCGATTGCAAAACAGCCTGACCTTCGTTTTCAGACTGCCGAAGAATTCAAGAAGGCTTTGGAGACTAAAAAGGCGCCCTCCATCCTTAAACCTGAAATGCTAACTGCTTCTATGTGGAATGCTGAGGCAGAGAAACAGATGAAAAAAAGACAATGGCGAAAAGCAATGACATATCTGGGAGAATCT
>JAJFTJ010000002.1 GCA_021373015.1 Nitrospiraceae bacterium | reverse complement strand
GACAGACATCAGTGGAAACACAGTCTGGAGCGCTAAATACACATCATTTGGCGAAGCAATAGTTGACTCAACATCAACCATCGTTAATAACCTGAGATTCCCCGGACAATACTTTGACGAAGAAACAGGAAAGCATTATAACTTCAACCGCTATTACGACCCTGAAGCAGGACGGTATATAAGCACAGACCCAATTGGATTTGCAGGAAACGATGCAAACCTGTATCGCTATGTGTGGAATCAGCCAAACAGCGGAATTGACCCATTAGGATTATTGAAGTTTGAGGAAATATCAGATATAGTATCAAAGAACAATCTTTCGGGTCAGAGCAATGAAATAGTTATATGTATTGCTCAAAAAGAATCTTCATTTAATCCTAATGCGGGGCCAGATTTAGCTGGCAAAGGTTTGATGGGTGTAACAAGAACAGCCAACAAAGAAATTACAAGGCTAAACAGGCTAAAAATGATTAAGCAAGATCCATCTCTTGGTAAAAAACTTAAAAAACTGTCGAAATCTCAACAGGAGAAAGTCGGGGAGAAATACGATTATGATACTGGCGTGTTTGATCCGGCAACCAATATAAAAATGGGTTCAGAATACTTAGGAATATTGGTCGATAGATTTGGTGATTTGAAAGGAGCGTTAAAACACTATGGACCAGAAGGTTATCCAGTTAATGCACTTTTGGAATGTGAGAAATGCCTTAAAAAGGTTAATAGCTGTAAAAAAGAATGTCCTCAGGATACTAAAAAGAAATGTGGTAATCCAATGGACTGTTTTCCTAAAAAGTGGCCAAAAGAATAGATTAATCATAGCACTTATAGCCTGTCTGATTGGTACTGTAACTATCGTTGCGTGCTCTAATGTTGAAAATTCTGATTTTTCACATTTCACTAAGCAAAATGCACCTGTGTGGGCTGTTTGGTGGGACGTAGCAGGTGAAACAGAACAACTATTGTGTGTAATTTCGAGACCTGATAAGGTTATATATGAAACAGGAGATTATGTTTTATCTATATATAAAGACTTTGATAAAATATTCAAATACGAAAATGGTTATACCCCATATATTATTTCCCAAGTAGGCATTTACGAAAATAGCCGGCTTATTATTATTTGGATGGCCGGAAGTGGATGTGATGTTACTGTATTTAAATACTCAGAAGGTAAGGTAGAATTAGTTTTTGAAAGGGGTTCCAAATTAATGCCAGAATTTGTTCGTGTTTATTACGGAAATAATCAGTATAGAGATAGAATTATAGTCACAGAATTAACATCAGGTGTTGAAATACCTACGAAAGCTGATATATACGAATGGGGTAAGGAATATCAATTCATAGGGAAAGTACCATTTAATAAACGTTTTGATAAAATTAAGAGTTAATCAGTGGATGTAAATAGGGACACGGATGTAAATAGGGACAGCGCCCGTTTTCTTGACAGGCGCGGTGTGATGCAATTCAAAAAAACAGAAAAGGGGACGGTTGTTCATACTCCCGGCACGAGCCGCAACGACACTAATTCGGTAACTTTCGGTCAATGACTCGTAGAGAAGCTTATTAATCAGAAATTCGTTTTTATTTTATTCTCTTTACTCAGTACAACTTATGCTGTTTGTTAGACGGCTGCGGACAAAACCAATGTGTCCGCGCAGCACATAAAACTGTTCAGCAAAAGACACAGGCACTTTCATGCTGTTGACCGCCTTCTCGATATTATCAAGCCTGCCCAATATTTCTTCATTTTTTTCTGTTGTTGAACGCATGAGGATATCCTGCTCCAGCCTCAACAAAGCACGATACCAACGATAAATGCTTAACTTTATTTTCCATCTGTACAGCGCCGGGATTATTCTAAACCCTGGAATCAATAGAATAATTAGAGGCACAAACACCACCAGTATTCTGTTCACAAGACTCGCGAGCCAGAACGGGAGATAACGATACAGAAAACTTTTCCCTGATTTATAAAAACGCGCTGCGTCATCGCTAATGCGAAATTCATTTTCTATTGGAGCAGGAAATTCTCCTTTCTTCTGAAACAACCCAGCTCGTCCGTGTATTTCGCGTGCTGCCTCAAGCAGTAAATCTGAAAGAGCAGGATGAATATCTGCACGTACAATAAGTTCGACTGTTGGGCTGACAAGATAAACATCCTGTGCAGGGAGATTTTTCCCGAAGTCAAGGGTTCCCTTAGGCAGATAAAGCTTGCTCAGATACCGAATGCGGCGTGTGTAGCCGTCGGCTTGAGTAAAATTAAAAAGCTTCACACTGGGGGCTCTCATGAGCTTGCGCATTATGTCTCCAGAAGCAGAATCAGCCATTAAAAATATGGCATCAGCTTTGCCCTCAAGAAGCGCTTTTGCTGCGTCTTCTCCGTCAATATTCAGCAGCTTTGCAGAGCCGTTCGGTTTGATGCCATTGGCTGCCAACAAAGCCAAAGCCACAGCTCTTGTGCCGCTGCCCTCTTCACCTATTGCAATTCTCTTGCCTTCAAATTGTGAAAGAAGATCGATAGGCTTAGCTGATATATAAAAAATTCTCAGAGGTTCATAAAAAATACTCCCGAGCGAGACAATATTTTCGGTATTAATGCCAGCTGCCAATCCGCCTTGAACAAATCCAACATCAACACGGAATGACGGATCAGAGAGCCTTTTGAGATTTTCAAGTGAGCCTTGTGACGGGATGATCTTTAATTTTACGCCATTACGTGCCAGTATCTTTGCATATTTCTCAGCGTTTTTGTAAAAAAGACTGCCTTCTTGACCGCTCGTAATGATAATGGTTTTAGGCGGAGCAGAATGAAAGAACCAGTAAACAGCAAGGATCATAATAAGGCTTATCAGAATAATTGCGCTGAGCGATGCTGTGCGCCCCAGTCCAAAAAATTCCGCAAAGATCGATTGGATTCTGGCAAGACGTATTTTCAAAAGCTCTCCCATGGTTTGCACCCCATCCTGTGATAGTATTTTTTCTTATTTCAATTTTAAAATCCCATCTTTTCCACTGGTCTTCTTTCAGGCACATATATATAAGGAATCTTACCTTCATTCCATTCCTTTGAAACATAAAGATTGCAATAACAGCTTCCAAACTCTGCAACATCCGCTGAACGATAAACACACGGACAGATTATGTCTTTGTCTTTTTCCTGTTTACCTGACGCAAGCCTGCATGGACAAGACATATAACCATAACGACCTTTATTAATAAGAAGTGATTTAAGGAGATCAAAGACCCTTTCTCTGTCTTTGTTAAAAAAATAGCCCTGCGGTTCCTGTGATTTTTTTAAAATATCGTAAAGCTGTTCTGCTGTCATGATATTTTCAGAGCCTCTTTGATCTTGTCTTCCTGATATCCCACTATAACCTTATCGCCAATAAGAATCGTAGGAAATGTAAGGCGCGCATTATATTTTTTTACTTCATTTATTACAGCCTCCTGCTCTTCTCCTTCAGCCAAATCAACATCAACAAATTCGTATTTTACATTAAAATCATTCAAAAGCTTTTTTGCTGCCTTGCAGTGGCTGCATGTGCTGAGCGTGTACATTTTCACATTTTGGTTCATTGTTTCTCCATCTGTTAAAATATTACCAAAATTCAGGAATATCCAATATATTTACTGAATATAATACATGAATTAATCATATCTCTTCTCGATTTTTTCTGCAAAATTATTCTTCTTACTTTATTAATTTTTATGTAAAATATGGCATTTATGAGCTACAGGGATAGCATTGATTATCTTTATAGCCTTCAAAAATATGGGATAAAGTTCGGGCTGGCGAATATAACTGAACTTCTATACATATTGGGCGATCCTCAAAAAAGTTTTGCCTCAATTCATATTGCAGGCACTAACGGAAAAGGCTCTACTGCCGCCATGCTGGCATCGATATTTCATGCTGCTGGATTTAAGACAGGACTTTTTACATCTCCACATCTTGTAAGTTTCACGGAGAGAATCAGAATAAACAGCAAAGAGATAACTGAAAAGGAAGTTGTGAAGCTTACTGAAAAAATAAGAGATGCCATTTCCAAAACAACGCTTACACCAACATTTTTTGAATTTATCACTGCAATGGGATTCCTTTATTTCAAAAATGAGAATATTGATATTGCAGTTGTTGAAGCTGGGATGGGCGGCAGACTGGATGCAACAAATATTCTTATACCAAAGGTATCAGTGATCACAGAAATAAGTTATGACCACAAATCATTTCTAGGCAATACCCTCAAAGAGATTGCAGCAGAAAAGGCAGGAATAATAAAAGAGGAAATGCCTGTTGTAACATTGGCAATCGATAAATCAGTGCGCGAGGTCATAATGAGAAAAGCCAGTGAGCAGCGCTCCGAGTTATTCATATACGGAAGAGATTTTATTTTTAAGCCGCTGAAAGAAGATACAACAGAAAGTGTGTTTGATTACAGCGGAGAAGCTGCTATGGATAAAATAACGATTCCTCTTGCTGGCAGGCACCAGCTTATAAATGCAGCCGTTGCTCTAAAGACATGCGAAATTTTTATTAAAAAAAATCCTGCATATAAAAAGAAAATGACTGTGAGCGCCATAAAAAAAGGCCTGAGAGAAGTTAAGTGGCCAGGAAGGATGGAGATGATATCAGCAAATCCGTCTATTTTAATTGATGGAGCGCATAATTCATCTGCTGCCGGCCGACTGGCGGAATCTTTGAAGAATCTGTTTCTGAAAAAATACAAAAGAATAATATTAATTTTAGGCATAATGGCTGACAAGGATATAAAAGAAATACTTGCGCATCTTTTACCGCTTGCATCAGATATAATACTCACTGCGCCGGATTTTGACAGGGCGGCATCTCCTGATAAACTGACAGAGGAGGCAGAATCGCTTGGATTCAAGTACACAAAAGCGAAGAACATTAAAGACGCTGTATACTTGGCAGCAAATATATGGGGAAATGGAGACCTGATCGTTATTACAGGTTCTTTTTATACAATAGGTGAGGCAAAGGAGATTCTCGGGGAAAAAGCTGTGTTGTCAAAACTAAGGGAAACTATATGAAAAAAAATAAACAGATAAATTATTTCCTAACATTAATTGTATTTTTATCTGCTGTTTATTTATCTCTAGCAATTTATTCCCTCGAGTGTTCAGCAGCAAATATCCCTGTGTCAATAACTTCAGATTCTCTTGAATATGACAAAGAAACAGGATTTTATCATGCAAAAGGCTCTGTAAAAATAACACAGGAAAACATAACAGTCCAAGCCAACGAAATAAAATACGACGAAAAAGAATCAATGATTTATGCAGAAGGCAATGTTTCATATGAAACCCCTGAGATCAGGCTAAAGGCGGAAAAAGCAGAAGTGAACATGGATACAAAAAAAGGGGTATTCTATAATGCAGAGTTTTTTTCCAAGAAAGATTCCTCCAGAGTGTCGGGTAAAGAGATAATAAAGAAAAGTGACAATGAATATTTTCTTAAAGATGCCTCTATAACAACATGTGATTCGGATCCTCCTGACTGGTGCTTTAAAGGAAATAATGTTGAAGTAATAATAGGAGACAGGCTTAAGGCCAACAGCGCGACATTTAATATTAATAATACCCCTGTCTTTTACACTCCATATCTATGGGCTCCTGTTGTTACTGAAAGAACAAGCGGACTTCTAACGCCTGTCGTTGGATATGGTGGGAAAAAAGGCTTATCATATAGACAACCATATTTCTGGGCAATTGATGATAATAAAGATGCAACTGTTGTGCTTGACTATTACTCAAAAAGAGGATTTGGCGAAGGACTTGAATACCGTTATCTGGGACTTGGAGGAATAGAAGGCAATCACTGGCTGTATCATATAAGAGATAACTATTTGTTAAAAGATTTTTACGAATTAAAATCTTCTCATGAAATAAGGAATGAAAGCGGATTTTCAGCATACTGGAACCTTCACCTTCTCAATAAAAAAGATTTTTACGCTGAATATAACAATTCTATTGAGTACAACAAAATTAGAGAAGACCGCATAACAAGATTTACCCAATCAGCTGGTGAGATATCATATTCCGATGAGATTTCCCGTATTTATATAATGTCTCAGTATTATCAGGACCTGAACACAGAAAGCACTAACGCATCAGTAGTACAGAGACTTCCTGAAGTTGGATTTGTTCTTAACCCACAAAAAATAGGCCCGCTGCTTTTTTCTCTTACTTCCTCTGTAGCAAATTTTGCAAGAGATGAGGGGCCAAGAGGCGAGCGCATTGATATATATCCGAAACTTTCCCATTCTTTTGGAGATAAGGTGGTCATATTTCAGAATCTTGGATTAAGAGAAACTGCTTATTCACTTACCCACAATGAAAGCGAAGGATATAAAGATTTAATAAGCAGGGAATTTTTTGATTACAATGTCACAGGCACATCACGTATAACTAAACAATACAGCACCTTTACTCATGCAATAGAACCATCGCTAGGCTATACATTCAGTCCTAAGCTGAATAGAGAAAAAACCAACCTGCCTCTATTTGATTCTACTGAGCAGTATACAAAGCAGTCAACCACTGCACTTTCTATAACAAACCGATTGTTTGATAAAGACGGAGAGTTTTTCACTATGACTATATCTGAATCATATAACTCCTATATTACAGACAAGCCATTTTCTCCAATTAACGTTGCAGTGTCCCTTGGAAGACCTATATCCCTGAGAGGGGATGCTTCATATAACACATATACTGGTGATTTTGATACTTTAAATTCAAGCGCATCAGTAAATGTAACCAAAGCGCTAACGATTTCATTTGGTGAAAGATATAACAAAATCGAAGATATACTTTCTTACAACATGGGGATAAATTATAGTATCTCTAAAAACTTGTCTACCGATACTACTCTCTGGTATGATGCTAGAAGAGGCGGATTAAGAGATTTCGCTATGAAAATGCGCTATCAAAAACAGTGCTGGGGAATAACAGTAAGCTTTAACAAAAAACCCGGTGATTATGGCATGAGTATAACCTTTGATTTGCTAGGGGTCGGTTCTTCCAAAAAATACCCGGGAGCTAAAGAAGACAACTCTTCAAAAGAAAACCCAGGAGGCAAAAATGGCGCTTAAAAAAAGATTTCTTGGTGAATTGCTTATTGAAGCAGGCGTAATCACTTCAGAACAGCGCGACAAGGCAATGCAAGAGCAGAAGCGCATTGGCAAAAGACTTGGCGAAACACTTGTAAGTCTCGGTTATCTTACAGAAGATGTTATTGCAAAGGCTTTAAGTAAACAGCTTGGAATGCCTTTTAAGGAGCTGAAGCTTCTTTCTATAGCTCCTGAGGTTATCGCCAAAATTCCTGAATCTGCTGCAAGAAAATACAGACTCCTGCCGATTGAAATCAATAAAGGCAAGTTGGTAATAGCAATGGCCGATCCTCTTGATGTATTTGCTGTTGATGAAATAATCCGCATCACAAAAATGTCGGTTGACACAGTCATCTCAGAAGAAACAGAACTCATGAGAACACTAGACAAATACTATAGAGGCGGGGAAATGATAGATGAGGTTGTAAGAGCAGCCGATACTTTTTCTCCTGAAAGAGAAAAGATTCTTACATCGGCATCTGACTCATCAGTTGAGGACACTCCTATTGTTAAGCTTGTTACAACAATAATAAGCCAGGCAATAAAAGACAGGGCAAGCGATGTTCATATCGAGCCTTATGCTGAGTCATTGCGAGTAAGATTCAGGATCGACGGCAAACTTCACGACATCATGAAACCTCCAAAACATCTGCATGCTGGGATGCTCTCCAGGATCAAAATACTTTCAGGAATGGATATAGCTGAAAAAAGAATCCCACAGGACGGACGCTTTCCTATGAACATTGATAACAGACAGTTCGACCTAAGGGCTTCAACACTTCCTACATTATACGGGGAAAAAATGGTTTTAAGACTTCTTGAGAAAACTTCAGGACTTCCCCAGCTAAAATTGGGTGATCTTGGTTTTTCAGAAGACACACTCAGAGCGTATGAAAAACTCATAAGCAAACCATATGGATTTGTGCTTTCAACAGGTCCGACAGGCTCTGGCAAAACAACTACGATGTATGCATCATTGAGAAATATCAGCGCCTCTGAACAAAATATAATCACGATAGAAGATCCTATAGAATACAATCTCCCTGACATCAATCAGGTGCAGATAAATCCAAAGGCAGGACTTACATTTGCTTCAGGCTTAAGATCAATCTTAAGACAGGACCCTGACATTATAATGATTGGTGAAATAAGAGACGTGGAGACAGCATCGATCGCAACTCATGCAGCTCTGACAGGACATCTTGTCTTGAGCACACTTCACACAAACGAATCAGTCGGCGCAATAGCCAGATTGATCGACATGGGAGTTGAACCATTTCTTATAACATCCTCTCTTATCGGAGTTCTAGGACAGAGACTTGTAGTAAAAATATGCCCTTACTGCAAGGAAAGCTATACTACTGAATTAGACATATTAAAGACAATCGGCATCAAGGGTAAGACTCTTCTCTATCGAGGAAAGGGATGCAGAGAATGCCGTTCAACAGGATATCTTGGCAGAGATGGCTTATACGAGCTTCTATCTATAAGCGAATCCATAAAGAAACTTATTATTGAAAAAGCCACTGCAAGCGAAATAAAAGCGCAGGCGGTCAAAGAAGGATTCAGGACAATGCGGCAGGAAGGACTTCTAAAAGTGGCAGCAGGAATAACAACTCTTGAAGAAGTTCTAAGAGTAACTGAGGAGGAAGACTAAATTGCCTTCTTACTCATACAAAGGGAGAACCCAGGCAGGTCAGTTAATAAACGGATTAATCGATGCATCTTCGCCAGAAGCTGCTGCCGAGCAAATATTTGCAAAAGGATATATCCCTGTAAAGATTGAGTCTGCGGCATCTGGCAGAGCTTCTCAAAAAAACATTAGTTTCGACCTTTTCGAAAGAATAAACCATGAAGATCTCATAGTTTTCAGCCGGCAGCTGGCAACACTTATTAGCGCAGGCATCTCATTTTTAAGAAGCCTCGATACATTGGCAGAGCAGACTAAAAGCAGCAAGCTTAAAAAAATAATATTCGAAATAAGGACAGAAGTGGAAAAAGGCAGTTCGTTTTCGAATGCCCTTGCAAAATTTCCAAAGGTATTTCCTCCTCTTTATGTGAGCATGATCGCTGTTGGAGAAGAAGGCGGAGTGCTGGACAGTATCCTTGAAAGACTATCATCTCTGCTCGAGCACGAAGCCCAGACACGCGCCAGAATAAAAGCAGCAACAAGGTATCCTGTTATTGTTGTATGTGCAATTACAATTGCATTTTTTGTACTTACGACTTTTGTTATCCCCAAGTTTGCAGCTATGTGGGCAAATTCTAAAGTGGCGCTTCCCTTACCCACACGCATTTTGATATTTACAAACATGGCCATAAGAGAATACTGGTATATTATATTTGCATTCGTTATAGGTATAATTTTTTCATTTAAAAATTACATTAAAACTCCTTCGGGCAGATGGAAATGGGATAAATTCAAATTAAAAATTCCTATAATTGGTTCTGTTGTTGAAAAAGCAGTTATGTCCAGATTCGCAAGAACTTTTTCAACTCTATACCGCAGCGGTATTCCATTGCTGCACACACTTGACATAGTATCAGGAACACTAGGCAATCTTATTATTGAAAGGGCTGTCGATGTAATAAAAGAAAGCGTAAGAGAAGGCAAGGGAATTGCTGAACCAATGGCCAGCACAGGAGCTTTCCCGCCGATGGTTGTACAGATGGTTGCTGTCGGAGAAGAAACAGGAGCTCTGGACGATATGTTGAATAAAATATCAGACTATTATGACTCCGAAGTTGAATATGCTATTAGAAATTTATCAACCACACTTGAACCAGTTCTCCTGCTGGTACTGGCGGGAGTTATCCTCTTCCTTGCTCTGGGAGTATTCATGCCGATATGGGACATGATGAGCGCACTAAAAAGATAAAAAACGCTTTTTTTAAGAAGCGTTTTTATATAAGCCTGTTTATTCTGTTCCCTTTATTGTTTTTCGCATTCTCGATTGCAGCACCTCTTATTTTTCTTGTAAAACTAAACTCCTTATCGAACCGTAATATCATTACATCTCTGGATTTTACTTCGGTCTATAATTTTGTCGAGGGATGGACATATGTAATAGGGATTATTGCCTTTATTTCGGGGTTGGTCGTTGCTTATGGTCTCATAAAACCTGCCAAGATGGTTCTGAAAGAAATATCCCAGGATATAAATGTTGAGGCATTGAGCTCACTCGGAAAAGAATTTGCGGAAATAGCAACTTCCCTCAAAAAATACACCTCATTACTCGAAAGCATAACAGGCGGCATAATCGCAGTAAATAGAAATGCAGAAATCACAATGGTAAATCCGCATGCATGTTATATATTGGGCTGTCATGAAACAGATGTTGTTGGGAAGAAAATCGAAACTCTATTTAATATCAGCAGAGATTTGAGAACTGTCATGCAAGGAGAATCTGTTGAAGGCGAACTAGGCATATTAATCAATAACAAAAACTGGACTATCGGATACACTCTCTCTCCAATTCTAGGGAGGAACTCTATCGATGGCGCTGTTTTAAATTTCATAGACATTACAAAGATAAAAGAAATGCATTACGAAATGCAAAAAACCGAAAAACTGGCAAATATAGGATCCATTGCAATGGAGGTTGCACACGAAATCAGAAATCCCTTGGCATCAATCAAAGGACTGGTGCAGTTAATCGGAGAAGATATAGAGCATGATAATCAGAAGAAAAATTATATAGATGTAATACTGAAAGAAGTAGAGAGGCTTAACAGGGTTGTTGATGCTTTATATGAAAAAAGGACTTCGATTTCAGGCGGAGATGATCTAAAAGAGATGATACACAGAATAGTTCTTCTCTGCGGTCAGACAGTAAAAGATAAAGAAGTCAATATAACAGAAAATTTTGATCCAGACATTGATAAGATATCAGTAAAGGATGAACGGCTTTTTCATTCGATATACAACATTGTTCTTAATGCTTATGAGGCTGTTAATGACAATGGGTCAATCATAATAAGCACAAAAAAAACCTCGGCCGGCATAATTATAGAAGTTATCAGTGATTCTGAGATCAGCCCTAAAATAGAGAAAGAAAAAATATTCAATGAAAGTGTTTCCACCAAAGGGAGCGGACATGGTATGGGACTTAAGATTGCCAGGGATTCAATTAAGGACCTCAGGGGTTCAATTAATATAGAATCAGGCAGTGGCAAGACAAAATTTACAATTCAGCTTCCATTTACAGGGCAAACAACCTTATCCTGACTTACAGCCTCATCTTGAACAGCGCAAAAAACTTTTCTTTAATTTTCTCAATGAATCCGCGTTCTGACCATTTATCAGTTTCTATTTTGAAGGATTTCTTCAGATCGTCGTCGAATACATTCAGCATCTGCTCGCCAAAATTTTTATTTAAAATTCCGACATTACCCTCATCGTTAATTTTCAATGATCTGTAATCAAGGTTTGCCGAGCCAATAATGCTCCAGCATCCGTCAAACACCGATGTCTTTGCATGGAGAATTTCTGCCTCGTAATTGTATATCTCAACACCTGACTTGAGAAGCCTGGAATAAGACGCCTTGCCTGCATAATGGGCTGCGTAAACATCACTGTGAGACGGCAAAAGTAATCGCACTCTAACTCCTCTTTTTACCGCCCTTGAGAAGGCATATATCATTCTTTTGCTTGGTGTGAAATAAGCTGTTGTAAGAGATATATCAGCAGCTGCTTTTTCAATGCTGTAATAAAGAAGTTTTCTAAATCTTCTCCTTCCCTTTCCTGAGTTTGCAAAAATAGGAATAACAGGCAGCGTCCCTGCATCTTCTTCAGAAAAGGAAGAATCAATAATATTTTTTCCTCTATATGATATCCAGCTTTTATTGAATTCGCTAAGAAGCTTATAGGCAATAGGTCCTTCAAGACTTATTCCTGTGTCTCTCCATGCTTTTTTATGCCTTTTGAAATAACCGCTGTATTCATCGGCAATGTTCAATCCGCCTATAAAAGCTTCCTTACCGTCAATAATAATAAGTTTCTTGTGGTTACGCCGAAAGTATTTAAAAGGTGCTGTCCATAAGAATGAATTCGATGTATTAATTTCTATCCCTGCTTTTTCCATATCAAGCCAGAACTGTCTGGGTGTTTGAAAAGAACCAAAATGGTCATATAAAATATAAACCTTAACTCCATCTTTAACTTTAGTTTTCAACAAATTTGAAATTCTTAAACCTGTTTCATCATTACGAAAAATATAAAATTCCAGACAGACGATTTTTTTTGCAGAAGAGATATGGTCAAACAAGGCTTCGAATAGCTTTTCATTCCTCCAGAAAAGCTGAACATTGTTGCCATCAGCAAAAACATTTTCGCAGATCAGCTCAATATCCTGCCTGTTAAAAGTACAGATGCTTTGTTTGTTTTTCATATTAGAGCCTTCAATAAAATATTTATATCAACTACATATATACTCCTATGATAGAATATTTAGGATACAAAAGGAGTCTTAATGGCGCATCAAATTCAGGAAAATAGAATTCTTATTGCTGATGATGATCAAAGTATCCAGTTTTTTCTTGCAGAACTGCTTAAAAAAGACGGATTCCCGTTTGATATAGCTGGCAATGGATCCGAAGCCTTAGACCTTATCAAACAACAGGATTACAGCCTGGTGCTGCTTGATGAGAGGATGCCAGGGATGAGCGGCATTGAAGTGCTGGAAAAAATAAGAGAAACACATTCGATGCCTGTAATAATGATAACTGCATTTGCTTCAAAAGAACTCGCTATCAGGGCGCTGCAGCACGGAGCATATGACTTTTTCACAAAACCAATTGACATAGAAATAGTAAGAATAATCATAAAAAGGGCAATAGAAAAATATATACTGCAAAAAGAACTCGAGGCTCTTAAAAAAGAAAGTCTCGAAAAAACTTTAAGTGATAATATTATTGCAGAAAGCGATGAAATGAAACAGGCAGTAGAACTTTCAAAAAAAGTAGCATCAACTGATGTTACGGTATTGATAACAGGCGAGAGCGGTTCAGGAAAAGAAATTATTGCAAAAACGATACACAGATTGAGTGAAAGAAAAGACAAACCGTTTGTAGGTGTAAACTGTGCGGCAATACCAGAGACACTCCTTGAATCAGAACTTTTCGGATATGAAAGAGGTTCTTTCACCGGGGCTGCAAAGCAGCATATCGGAAAGTTCGAAAGAGCTTCAAGCGGTACTATTTTCCTGGATGAAATCGGAGACTTATCTCTTGGGCTTCAGGCAAAACTTCTCAGGGCTCTTCAGGACAAAGAGATAGAAAGGCTCGGCGGCACAAAAACAATAAAGGTTGACCTTAGACTTATATCTGCAACCAATAAAAATCTTTCCTCTGCTGTTGAAGAGGGGAAATTCCGAGACGACCTTTTCTATAGAATAAAGGTTTTTGAAATACATGTTCCTCCCTTAAGAGACAGAAAAAAAGACATCCCTCTTTTAGCAGACCATTTTTTAAAAAAATACAATAAAAGTATCGGCAAGAATATTAAGGGCATTTCTTCATCTGCAATAAAGTTTTTTCTTGGCTATGAATGGCCCGGAAATGTGAGAGAAATGGAAAATTTGATACAAAGAGCAATAATACTCGAGGAAAGCACAGTGATAGCAGGTGACACAATCTCTGCACTTATTGATATAAACAACTTTAAGAAACCCTACGCAGTGGGAAAAGCAAAAGAAAGAATTGAGACAGCAAAATCTGAAGAAGAAAGGAAACTTATCATTGAGGCGCTTACAGAGAAAAAGTGGAGCAGGACTGAAACAGCAGAGCTACTGGGCATAAGCAGGAAAAACCTATTTAATAAGATGAAAAAATACGGGCTTAATACCTGAATATGCGGAAGTTTTTTATTTTTCGAACAGATTAGCTATAAGTTCAGCATTTATTTCAATACGTTCCGAGATAATATCCTGTGATGCCTTTATCTTGTAAAGTTCATCCGCAATCTCCAGTGAAGCTAGTATCGAGGCTTTTAGAGGGGTGATATTCGGTGAATTGCTGTGAATATTTTTTATCTTTGTATCAACATATGATGCAATTTTCTTGATATGTTCTTCAGCTTCTTCGCCTTTTATAGTATATTTCTGGCCGAGGATATAAACATCAACACTTCCCATTTTATACAGCCTCTATGTTCTCAAGCTCGTTAAGCAGTCCCTCTACTTGAGTTTTAATTGCTGTTTTTTCAGCCTGAATCTTTTCTATCTCCTTATCTTTTGAAACAAGCTTTGTCTCAAGCTCTTTAACCTTACGCTCTACTGCCAGCTTTTCTTCTTTTAAAACCTTAACCTTTTCTATTGCAGTTGTTATCTTTTCCTCAAGGTTTTTGAGTCTTTCCAATGGACCAACCTCCTTTTTTATCTGGCTCGCCGCCTGTTTTGTTTTTATAACAGGCGCAGAGCTTGGTTTATCGTCGAAAAGTCCTCTTTCTTCTTTCATATTTTCATAAAATACCAGATGTCATGCTGTAATTCAAGCATACATTTAAAATATCTTAGGCGGTGTTTCTTCACCTGATAATTTTAGATATTCAAAATAGGTTGTAAGCACCCGCTTTACATAATTTCTTGTCTCATCATATGGAATGTCTTCAATGAACTCGTCGTATGATTTGTATTCATTAGCCTTTTGCCACTTTTTTACAGCATTTTCTCCTGCATTGTATGATGCAATCGCAAGGGGCAGAGAGTTGAATTCATTTACAAGCCGCCCTATATAATAGGAACCAAGATTAATGTTTGTCTTGACATCGTATATATGCACAGGTTTTGTGACAGTAAAATTTATCTTTTTCGCTATAGAATAAGCAGTCTGAGGCATCAGCTGCATTAAACCAAGCGCACCTGCAATAGAACGCGCCTCAGGATCAAAACGGCTTTCTTCTCTTATAATAGAAATTATAACCAGAGGATCGGAATTATATCTGTCAGATGCCTCTTTGATTATATCCCAGTGTGCCAGAGGATATAAAATATCTCTTGCTGCATCTCTGTCAATTACTCTTGAAACAAGTAGCAGCGGCAGCCTGTATTCACCGGTCTCATGAAGTTTTTTACAAACCTCAATAACATCATCAGGGGCTCCTGTTTTTTTTGCGACCATGGAAAGCTCTGTTGCTGCCTCTTTCTTCATTCCAAGTTCAACAAGCAAATTAATCCTTTCAGAAGAAAAAATTTTCGAAGTAGAACTAAAATTGGCTTTAATTTTTCTTGATGTCTCTTGGCTTGTTATATTAAATGTGCCTATTTTTGAACCTGCGAGCATGCTGTAATAATTAGTGTTTTTCTCAACAATATTTTTATAAATATCCGTAACATCTCTGCCTTCTTTTTCGAAAGACCTTGCCTGCCAGTAAAGATATTTTACATTTCCATAGCCGGAATAGAGCTCTGAAAATATATCTGAAGCTTTTTTATAAGAACCTCTCAGGTAATAAAGCCACCCTGTTTCCCATAAAGCGGTTTCCATTTCTGAAGGATAACTATCTTTTATTTTTTTATAAATGGCGAGTGCTTCATCGATTTCATTATTCCTCTTCTTATCATTTGCTGCCAGGAGCATTATGGCTCCTGTCTTTGGATCATTTGTAGCAGAAAGTTTTTTTAATGTCTGATCAAATGCCTGCTTGTCACCTGATCTATAAAGCGCCTTAGCCTTTGAGTAATAATCACCGGTCTTATCATAAATCTCGGCAGACTCTTTGAATTTTCTCTGCCTGAATAATGAATTCCCAAGCTTTTTCGATATCACAACACTATACTGTTTATTTGAGTCCTTGAATAAAGCCTCTCTGAGCACTGACTCGGCCTCTTTGAATTCCATTGCATTTATTAGATTTGTTGCCTTTTCTATAAGATCACTTACAGTGATATCAGACAATGTTATCTCATTATATGCAACCCTTGAATAAATGCCTCCATTTGCAATATATATATTTTTGAAAAACTGTCTGGATTTTTCATAATTCCCCTGACTTTTGTATACATACGCCAGAATAAATTTCATCTCCTGATCATCAGGATAGTCCTTAACATAAGATTCAAAAGTCTCTATGCTTACATAATTATCTCCCAAGGCAATATTGTTTTTAATCTCTGCTGCGCGTACTTTTCTCTTTAATGGAGTATCAGGATATCTGTTCAGAAGCTCTTTTAATTTTATATTCGAACTATTGAAATCCTCTTGTTCCCGATATGCCTTTGACAGCCAGAAAAGAATATAATCTCCGATAATCGGGCTTTTCTCATATGCCTGTGAAAGCATCTCTATTGCATCTTTGTATCTGCCTTTTTGAAGTTCAATCCTGCCGTTGGCAATAAGGGTTTTGATATCTAAATCCTGCGCATAAACAGGGGTCAAAAAAGCAAAAACAACTGCTGCTATAAGCATCTTCCTCATGGCCTATGATAACTCAATTTTTGAGTTGTGAGCAATGAATAATACACCTGATAGATATTCTTAAAAGCATGTGTTATATTCTATAACATGATTAAAGACCTCAGATTCCACGGTGAAATCGGACCTGTGGATTTTTCTGCATATGTCGGCGGTCAGAGCTTCGACGGCACATATTTCTATGAGGAAACACCGTCCCAGATAAGATTTTTCTCCAAAGGCAACGAATTCACGATATCAAACGACGGGGTATACTACAAAGGCGCAGGAGGCAGTTTCTGCGAATATATGTTTGGAGTTGAAAAACCGCTTACTGACATGGTAAAGCCTGATGTATCAAACAGACTTATCACATTCGGAGCATTCCTGGATACAAATGAAAAAATAACATTCACAAACGACACAGAAGGAAGAGAATCATTTGATAAAATTTTTCTGCAGGGAAACGCTGTTAAAAATTATTATTTCATTGTTTCCTCGGAATTTAAAGGCGAAATAAAAAAGCGGCAGCAGCAGATACTTAAACTTTTGGGGAAATTTCTAAAACGCACGAAACTCATCCATGGAGACGACGATTCGGAACTCATGGAAAATTTTGTACTGGAATTGAACGAGTCTAAATCCTCAGTATTTATTTTTAAACTGATTCATAAGGAAAATTATGAGTTTTATAAGATTTTTGAAACTTTCTATTTAAACAATAAGACTTTAACATCAAAAGAACAGCTTATACTTGATGATATAGCAGCCAGATACATGATTGACAGTTATCAGCAGGAGAGGATGAAAATCGATGTCATGTACAGGAATCTTGATAATAAGGCTGTTGTTGACGAATACAGAGATATTCTTCTGAACAGCCTGTCAAAAGACAGCCTTAAACAATCAGAGATATCCAGACTCGGAAGATTAAGAACCCTGAGTATCAGAAATAATATCCCAAGCATACTCTTTGATACGCTCGATGATCTTTTGCTTAAAGGCAAAAAAATACATGAGACCAAAGAACCTGAATACCTAAAAGAAGCGCGGGCAATCCTTGGAACGCTTTTTTTCAAGGAACCATCATTGAAAAAACATATAACAAACGAAGACATCATCCGTTTGTTAAAAGCAAAGCACAAGGCATTTTCCCAAAGTGAAAAAGGTTTTGAACAGATACTGCTGGATACGGGAAAGACCTGCGATGATCTTGCAAGGGAAACAGGCGATTTCAGCATATTCGAAGAATTCAGTTCGATAGTCACATATTTCGACAGATATGACAATACACAATCGATCCTAAGCCAGCTCGCTTTTATGGAGCATGTTGATTTCACTGAAGACTCTCTCCGAAGCCTTATAGGGAATAAAAAGCACTTTGACAGGTTGGATCCAACACTCTTCGACAATGTAATAATAACAGGGCTTCTCCAGAACAAATACATTACTTCTTACGGAAGGAAAAAGATCACTGCCCTTTCAAAGGGAATTACAAAAATATCCGTAAGCGAGTTATCCATAAAAGATGTTGTATCTGAAATAAAGGCAATCAAAGATGAAGCAAAGCTCTACCACTTAATAAGAGACGCAATGAAAGATAGGATGCGAAGTTTCTATCCAAGACTAAACACAAAAGAAGGCAGGACAGAGATACGCACAGATATTGAGAATGAAGTCTCAAAATTAGGTTTTCCTAAAAGAATCCCCCAAAGGCTTTTTGAAAAAGCGTTATTTGATCTTAAGAAAGAATCGTTCTACATTAATCACCTTCTCCCAATAATTATCGAGAAAAAAGACATAAGCCTGCGAGAAGATTTTATAAAAAACAGCGGGCTTGACAGATTTTATATAGAAATGGTCGAAAAAGAACATTTTGAAGGCAAAGGTATAGAGTCCTCATTTTTTGAGCCGTTTGTTGAAAATAACGACACCTTAAATATCAGTCTTTAAATTTAAATTTTTTCATAAATTCTCCCAATTGACTATTATTGCAGAATTACTCCTTTAGTGCATATTTTTAAAAGTAAAGACTCTCTAAACGCCAATAATGGTATAATTTGAGTATATAAATGGTTAAGTAAGATGAAAAGAACAAAACCAGTTATACTTGTTGTAGATGATTCACCAGATTTTAACGGCCTTGTCAAAACCATTCTCACAGCTGAAAACTACGATGTGATTGCAGCACAAACCGGCATAGAAGGCATCCAGAAAGCTCTGCAGAATATGCCTGATCTTATACTTTTGGACATAAAAATCCCTGATATAAATGGATTCGATATATGCAAAAAGCTGAAATCAGATGAGATAACTAAAAATATACCTGTTATTTTTGCAACAGTTCAATTTGAGATATCTGACAAGGTCAAGGCATTTGATCTTGGAGCTGTTGATTATATTGTCAAACCCCTAGACCCTCCGGAATTATTATCAAGAATCAAAACGCATCTCTTAACATCTTCAATGCAGTTCCAACTCAAAGCTTTTAACAAACAACTGGAAAAAGAAATTATTGAACGGAAACAGGCAGAAAAAGCTCTGCGTGAGAATCTTGCAGACGAACGGACAAAAGAACTGACAAAAATAAACAAACAGCTTACAGATGAGATTAGAAAACGGGAACGAATTGAACAAGCCCTTAAGACTTCAGAAGAAGAAAAATCTCTTGTTCTTAACAGTTCACTTGATATTATTGTCCATTACACTCCCGACATGAAGATAATATGGGCAAATGCAGAAGCAGGCAATTCAGTAAATAAAACATCAGAAGAACTTAAAGACAAATATTGCTGGGAAATATGGCACAACCGTAAAAAACCGTGTTTTGACTGCCCTGTGCTGCTAGCCATAAAAACCGGCAAACCCGAGAAATCAGAGATAAAAAGCCCTGATGGAAAAGAATGGTTCATAAGAGGTTATCCTGTTAAAAACAATGAAGGCAAAGTCGTCAGTGTAGTTGAATTCCGTCAGGATATAACTGATGAAAAACATACGGAAGTCATGCTGCAGAAACAGGCTCAGGAGCTTACATTGCAAATGGACCGCCTTAATGCGCTCCGGACCATAGACAATACAATAACCTCAAGCCTCGACCTCAGGCTGACCTTGAAAATATTTATTGAACAGGTTACCCAGCTTTTAGGTGTCGATGCTGTAACAGTAATGCTTATTTCTCCCCATACTCAGTTATTGGAGATTATTGTATGCAAAGGATTTAAAAAAGGCTGTCCGCAATTTCAGTATTTTCATTTTGATGAAATATATGCTGGGAAAGCAGCATTGGAACACAGTTCAATATTCATAACCGATATAAACAAAAAATCTGATGGTTCTGATTATCTAAAACATCTTATATCTGAAGGATTTGTAAGTTATTGCGCTGTGCCTCTAATATCCAAAGGTCAAGTAAAAGGAGTGCTTGAAGTCCTTAAACGCTCGCCGTTAAAGGCTGATGCGGATTGGCATGAGTTTCTTGATACGCTTGCCACACAAGCTGCAATAGCTATTGATAATGCTGAGATGTTTCAGGACCTGCAGCGTACAAATCAGGAACTGGTGCTGGCTTATGAGCGCACACTTGAGGGCTGGATACGAACACTTGATCTCCGAGATCATGAAACAGAAGGACACACACAGAGAGTAAGTGTCATGGCAGTACATCTGGCAAAAATAATGGGTGTCAATAATAATGAGCTCATGAATATACGACGCGGTGCACTTCTGCATGACATTGGCAAGATGGCAATATCTGACAGCATTCTTTTGAAAAAAGGTCCGCTTACATCAAAAGAAAGGATATTAATTCATAAACATCCTTCATATGCATATGAACTGCTCAGCGCAAGTCCATATCTAAAACCTGCGCTGGCTATACCTTATTGTCATCATGAGAGATGGAACGGGAAAGGTTATCCTAGAGGGTTAAAGGCAGAGGAGATTCCCCTTTCAGCGCGAATATTTGCAGTAGTAGACGTATGGGATGCTCTGAGAAGCAACAGGCCTTACAGAAAGGCATGGCCGGAGAAAAAAGCTAAAAAATATATACAAGACCAATCAGGCAAGAAATTTGACCCAGAAGTTGTCAAAAATTTTCTACTATTAATTGAAAATGAAAAAAAATCTGTAGATTTGTGAGAAATATCATAGAATCTTTTTTGCCCTCTCGAATATTTTATCCATTCTCATGGTATTTTCAGCAATCTCTTTAAGTATTTCTTTTAGTTCGCTGTTGCCTGAATTCCCTGCTTTTTCAGCCCATTCTAAATATGTCTTTGCGTGCTCCTGATTGTGTTCCATCCAGTGTTCAAGAAGATGTTTTAGTTTAGCCATGTCCTGCATTATTCCTCCTTATTAAAGACTCCTCTGTAAAGATAAAGGCAGTTCAAGGTTGTTTTCTTCAAGCAGTGTCTTGTCAGAAAGTATTTTCTGAGCCGGCCCATCTGCGATAATCCTGCCTTCTTTTATCACCATGCATCTTTCGCAGACATCGAGTATGAGATCGAGGTCATGCGATGCAACAAGTTTAGTATGTTCAAAACTTTTTAATAAATTGATAAGATGTCTTCTTGATTTTGGGTCAAGGCTCGATGCCGGCTCGTCCATGACAAGGATATCAGGCTGCATTGCAATTACTGATGCTATTGCAACAGCGCTCTTCTGGCCGTTTGACAGATGATGCGGAGGCCTGTCTTTGAGATGAAGGCATCCAACTGTATTCAGTGCATCATAAACCCTCTGTTTCACTTTCTCAGTGCTCAGTCCAAGGTTCAAAGGTCCAAAAGCAACATCATCGTATACCGTAGGCATAAAAAGCTGGTCATCAGGAGAACTGAAAACAACTCCGACTTTTTTTCTTATATCCCTGCGTGTATCATTATCAAGCTGAAGATCTCCGATAGTGATAGTTCCTGAATCAGGAAGCAGATATCCATTTGCATGCATGAGAAGTGTTGATTTGCCGGAGCCGTTTGCTCCGACAATGCCTACAGATTCGCCGTGCGTAATGCGGAAAGATATTCCTCTCAGCGCCTCAATGCCGTCAGGATATTCAAAAAAAACATTATTAAAATCCACTATATGGTGGCTCATCCTATGCCTTTCATTATAAGCCTGCCTATAATATCAGGCAAATCATACCTTCTTGCAAGATATATTGACAACACTGAAAAAACAATAAACAGCATGTCATATGAGTTGAACTTATATTTTCTTTCTATGTTTATCTCTCCGTTGAATCCTCTTGCAAGCATGGCTTTGTATATTCTCTCCGCCCTTTCAAGTGTTCTGATGAATATTATGCTTATCATCTGTGCAAAAGCCTTTATGTTTATTTTATTTTTTTCGAACGTTCTCATCTCTCTTCCTCTTATTATCTTCATTGTTTCGTCGGCAAGAACAAACATATATCTGTAGAGAAAAAGCATCTGGGATATGAATATCTGCGGAACACCGAGTTTTCTCAAGCCGTAGCATACACGCGGGAAAGATGTTGTTGCAATAAGCAGAAGCGCCGAGGTAATTGCAAGAAAGAACTTTAAAATAATAGAAAAAAAAGAAACCCATCCTGCAGACAAAGATATGCCGAAGATTTGATACATCTCTCTTTTGTCAAGAATCGGATTGAATATTCCTACTAATATCACAAACGGGGAGACAATCAAAACTTTTTTCATGATAAACAAAACCGGAATATCGCCGAACATGAAAAAAGTTACAGGGAAAAATATAAGAGGTATCAATCCGGAAATCTCGTATTTCGGGAAAGAGATGACCGTGAATATAAAAAAAATAATCGTGATGATCTTTGCCCTTGGGTCAAGCCTGTGCACAAATGTGTCCTGATACGAAAGCGCATCAAGATGTCCAAGGTTAAAATATTCTCTATCAAAGGCCATTAATGTGCATACCTCCCTGGCTCTGCTTTATATATTTAATATTATATTCCCAGTTTCTAAAAATCATACATTGCGACTCTCTGCCTGCTTTTTACGAATCAACCTTATTAAAAATCCGAATGCAACAACAACCGTAACAACAAACAGAGAACCGATAATTCCAGCAATTGATGTTCCAGTCCTGACAGCAGGCCATTTTGATTTCCCTTCGTCAGCGCCTGAATTGCCAGGCTGTTCGCTCTCAGACAGGCTGTCGGATTTTTTGAAATCATAATCAGGCATCACCGCTGTTTTTTCCTGAACTGATTTTGCAGCTGAATGAACGCTCGAATCTTTATCAGCAAGTTCAGGTTTTCCGAAAACTTTTTTAATAGACCACTCAAGTCCGTCAGGATGCGAAGATGCAAACCACGAAAAAATTCCTCCTGTCAGCAGAGCAGCTATGCCGAGAATGACAATAATTTTTTTTATCGAAATATTTGGTGAAAGCTGCTGCTGCAAGATTACATTTTTGATTATTTCAGGCCTTGCAGTCCTGACAAAGTTTATAACCCCTGCTGTTATTATGCCTTCGATTATTCCTATGGCAAGATGTATCGGCTGCATAGCAAGCACAAAAGAGCCAAACGGCAGTTCGCTTTGTCCGGAAAGCAAAGTCTGTATAACAACCGAAAAAGCTCCGAGTTGCAATGCTATGACTGCGCCTACAACAGAGGCAAAAACAATTCTTTTTGCACTGCTGGCATCCTTCACCAGCGGTCTGTATATCAGAGGATACGCAATAAAACATGGATATACGCCCAGATTCCATATATTACAGCCTAAAGCAACAAGACCTCCGTCAGCAAAAAATAATGCCTGCACAACAAGCACAGAAGCCATCACAATAAAAGCAGGACATGACCCAAGCATGGCAGCCAGGATCATGCCTCCTCCAAGATGCCCGCTCGAGCCTGTTCCAGGGATTGTGAAATTTATCATCTGCGCAGCAAAAATAAAAGCGCCCATCACTCCCATTAAAGGGATAAGTTTGTCATCTATTTTTTCTTTCAGCTTTCTCGAACAATATCCTATAACAGCGATCGTGCCTGCCCAGAATGTTGTTCCAACAGCAGGAGAAATTAAAGCATCTGACATATGCATGATTAAACCTCCTTAAAACCTGTATGTGATGCCTGCTAAGAATGCTCTGTCGTCTGCAGGCTTGGTCAAGCCGTGTTTATATCCCGTCTCAATATCCATATCCTTTAATATGGAATAGATAAGCCCTCCTAAAACATATGAGACAGCCTTTGTTGAATCTTTGCTCTCGTTAGTGCTTACTCCGGCATCAGCGCAAAACTTCAGCTTTTCCGTTGCTCTATACTCTGATCCAATTGAGGCATTCCATATATCCAGTTTGCTGTCTGTCTTGTTCTCATTCTTTTTATACTGCAAATTAAAATGAAAAGCCAGAGGATCAATCTCTTTTGTAGTAATGAAATATATCCCATATGTTGCTCTTCCATTTCCAAGCCCCCGCTTTTTATCTCCAGAAGGAAGCGTGATGCTCGGTTTAAGCGCAAAACTCAAACCATCTTTATCATGAAACTTCCACTTGAGTTCCAGTAAAATATCTAAAAGCCCGTCCTCTGAAGATACAGAATCAGATGTTTTTGTTCTGATATTCTGAAAAGGCACTCCAATTATCAAATCCATACTGTTATTTAATCCGTATGCGATTGTTGTTGATAATGCGAAGCTCTTTTCCTTAACTCCATCCTCTTCTTTCTTTGAATACTCCGAGCAAAATTCAACCTGCGTATTCCCCTTCCCCTGGACACCCGTATCATCTGTAACCAATGGATATAAAGCAAAAGCACGAGATGTAAAACTCAGCATCATTGTGAAGCAGGCCAAAACTTGTGCAACCCTGAGAAAAAACATGAAACCTCCTTATTCATGTTACAAATTACAATATCGTGCTACCAGCAGGAAAAAAATTATTTCAGATGCTTTCCTGTTGTTGTTGCGATAAGCTTTCCGTGCTTTACCCCTTTTGTGCCTATCAATCTGTCAGCAATTTTTTTTATGTCTTTCCCTCTTCCTCTCACAACAAGCGCCTCAAGACAGTTATGCGCATCAAGATGAACATGCATTGCCGAAACTATAGAGGCGTGATATTCATGCTGAATGTCAGTGAGTGTATCTGCGAGCTCTCTTGTATGATGGGAGTAAACGATTGTTATTGTGCCCACCGCCTCTTTGTCTCCAGCTTCCCATTCTTGTTTTACTATGTTGTCGCGGATAAGGTCGCGTATCGCCTCGCTCCTGTTTGCATAGCCTTTTTTCGCAATAAGCCTGTCAAACTCCGCAAGGAGCGTGTCGTCGAGTGATATGCCGAATCTTGTTATGGCCATAGTGTTACTTTCTATAATTTAGTGTTACAGAGTCAGTAAGGGTTTGTCAAGAGTGAAATTGTAAAATTTTAGTCTCGCTGTCCTTGACAGCGCAGAGGCACATTTATATAATGCAGGAAACTATAAAGAGGGTCATGTATAAGCTACTAACAAATATTGTCGGTTAAGACATATTTTAAAATTAAATGAGAATTGTTATTTATATAATACTTGCATTATTATCATTAGTACTAAGTATCCTCTGTTTTAGTGTTTTAATTGTTTCTTGTAGTGGTCATCCTCCAACAACTATTGGCATATGGATATTCCCAGTTTCTTTTTTGGGTATGGGAGTTTTCTTATACCTTACATTATTTTTCTGGAAAATAAGACGTGGTCAACCACTTGATCTATTACACAAAGAATTAAAACTATTACCTAAAAAAATTGTTATAACTATTGTTTCATTTATGGTTGTTATATTTACTTTTTCCCTACTTTCTGGTCTAATAGTTTTTCTTGCAATAAAGGTAATGTTGCCAGATTGGATAGGTTATGTTATATACGCGTTATGTGCTGGACTAGCGATTTATTTAGGCATTATAACGTACAAGAAGTTAGTACAAAGAAATGACAGTAATAACAAACTATCCGCTAAAAAAGAGAGGAATAAATGAGAGTACATTACGACAATAAGGTTGATGCCGTATATATTAAATTAGGCAATCAAAAACCTAAAGGTGTAATTGAAATTTCAGAGTGCGTTAATTTAGACACAACGTGCGAAAATAAGATAGTAGGCATAGAAATTCTTAATGCTTCTAGAAAGATGAATATCAAAACAATTCTCTCTTATGAACTTGAGCTTGATAATAAATTGATGCGAAAAATCGCTTAATAAACAAATTTAGTTTCTGAAGCAAGAAATTTATGCAAATTCTTTGACAAACTACAGTTATCTCTCCCTTAGACATTTCTCCACTTAATCTTTTATAATTAATAACCATGCAAGAAGATAAAATTCTGGTTCTGGATTTTGGCTCTCAGTACACCCAGCTCATTGCGCGGAGGGTCAGGGAAAAAAATGTTTATTCCGAGATATTTCCATATAATGCGCCTTTTGAAAAAATAAGGAATTTCAATGCAAAAGGCATCATCCTTTCAGGCGGGCCTTCGAGTGTATACGACAAAAAAGCTCCTATTCCTGATTCGAGGATATTCAAACTTGGCATCCCAATGCTCGGGATATGCTATGGCATGCAGCTCATGGCACACATGCTTGGAGGACAAGTTGCAAAGGCTTTAAAAAGAGAATACGGCAGAGCAGAAATCTTTATTGACGATGATTCAGATTTGTTTAAAAACATTTCCGAAATCCGCACTATTGTATGGATGAGTCATGGAGACAGGATAGAAAAATATCCCGATGGCTTTATCCCGATTGCGCATACAGAAAACTCTCCTGTTGCTGCAATGGCAGACAGAAAAAAACATTTTTATGCGCTTCAATTCCATCCTGAAGTAGCGCACACAGAAAAAGGAAGTGCGATTCTAAAGAATTTTATCTTTGAGATCTGCAACTGCAATTCTACATGGACAATGAAGTCCTTTATAGAAACAGCAAAAAAAGAGATACAAGAAAAAGTCGGAAATCAGAGGGTTGTTTGCGGAATAAGCGGCGGAGTTGATTCATCAGTAACAGCAGTGCTCGTGCACGAGGCAATAGGAGATGCGCTCACATGCATATTCGTTGATAACGGCGTTCTGAGAGAAGGCGAGGCAAAAAAAGTCGAAGAGATGCTCAGAAAAAATTTTCATATGAAAATACGCTGTGTTGACGCATCAAAAAGATTTCTTGATAAACTCAAAGGCGTCAAAGACCCTGAGAGAAAAAGAAAGATCATCGGCAATACATTTATAAGAGTATTTGAAGCAGAGGCTTTAAAAATAAAAAATGCTGGTTTCCTTGCGCAGGGAACTCTCTATCCTGATGTTATAGAGAGCGTCTCATTCAAAGGCCCTTCAGCAACAATCAAGAGCCATCACAATGTCGGCGGACTTTTAAAAAAGATGAAGTTAAAGCTGATCGAGCCCTTGAGAGAACTATTCAAAGATGAGGTCAGACTGCTTGGCCGCGAGCTTGGTATGCCTGATGAAATAATAAACAGACAGCCGTTCCCTGGACCCGGCCTTGCAATAAGATGCATCAGCGATGTGACAAAAGAAAGATTGAACCTCTTGAGAAAAGCAGATGTGATTGTGCTTGAGGAGATTAAAAAAGCAGGACTTTACAACAAGATATGGCAGGCATTTGCAGTGCTTCTTCCTGTAAAAAGCGTCGGAGTCATGGGAGACGAAAGAACCTATGACAATGTCATAGCAGTGAGGGCAGTTACAAGTCTTGACGGTATGACTGCTGACTGGGCAAAAATGCCATATGATGTATTGGGAAAAATTTCAAATAGAATAATAAATGAGGTGAAGGGAGTAAACAGGATTGTTTACGATATAACCTCAAAGCCGCCAGGCACGATCGAGTGGGAATAAATTTATCGGCTGCTTTTTTCTTGACTTTAAGACTGAGTTTTAAATAGATTTAGAGTTTCCACAAAAGGTTAACTTAACCTGTAAAAAATAGGAGGCTGCTATGTTTAGAAAAACTATTATTTTTATCTTGTGCCTTTTACTTGCCCCTGTCTTAACCTACGCTGCTGATGAAATCTGGTTTGGAGCAGCTCTATCTCTTACTGGAAAGCTTGCAAAAGAAGGTAACCTTGTAAAAAATGGTTACGAACTCTGGAAGGAGACTGTTAATAAAAAAGGCGGCATTAAGATTAATGGCAAAGCCTACATAGTAAATATCAAGATTTACGATGATGAAAGCGATCCTAATAGAGGAGCAAAGCTCGTTGAGAAACTTGTAACAGAAGATAAAATAAAACTTATACTCGGCCCGTACGGAAGTGAATCAGTATTCGCAACAAGCGCTATAACTGAGAAATATGGAGCATTGATGGTTCAGGGCGGCGCCGCTGCTGACAAACTTTATTCACGCGGATTCAAAAATCTTTTTGGTATTTACACTGTTGCAACAGACTATATGAACGACACTCTTGAAATGCTTAAGAACAAGAATCCAAAACCGCAGACAGTTGCAATTGTTTATTCAAACGACCTGTTTTCCGCACAGGTTGCTCAGGGAGCAAAGGTATCAGCTGAAAAACTTGGATATAAAGTTGTTTTCTATCAGGACTACCCAAAAGGCACGCAGGACCTTTCTACTGTTATTGTTCAGATCAAAGCTAAAAAACCTGATATCATTTTGGGATGCGGACACTTTCAAGATACAATAATCATCATAAAACAAGCCAAAGACTATAAAGTCAATCCAAAGGCGATCGCATTTTCAGTCGGCCCAACACTTCCTGATTTTGTAGATTCATTGAAAGCTGACTCTGAATATGTTTTAGGTTCAGCGCAATGGACACAGACTTTGAAATATAAAGATCAAGTGTTTGGAAGTAATCAGGCATTTGTAAAAGCATACAAGGCAAAATACAATGAAGACCCTAACTATCATTCTGCAGGAGGAACATCAGCAGGAGTCATATTCCAAAGAGCGATAGAAAAAGCCGGGACAAAAGACGACATAGATAAGATAAGAGAAGCGCTTTACAACTTTAACGAAGAAACGCTTTACGGCAGAATAAAATTCGATAAAACAGGAAAAGTAATTGGAAAAGGAATGCCTGTTATCCAGATACAAAAAGGAACACAAAAAACAGTGTATCCTGAAGATGTAGCAGAATTAAAAGTAGTTTACCCTAAGCCTCAGTGGAAATAGGGATTATATGACAATAGTACAGATTCTGGTAAACGGGCTGCTCTTAGGAGCATTTTACGCCTTGATAGGAGTCGGATTCTCGCTAGTCTGGGGCGTTACAAATATACTAAATCTAGCTCATGGCGCCATAGCGCTGCTTGGCGCCTATATTACTTTTTATATGTTCCAGAACTGGCATATCGATCCTTTTCTCACAATCCCTGTCAGCTTCATCGCAACTTTTTTATTCGGTTATGCGCTGCAGAGATATGTGATGAACCGTATTGTTAAAGCACAGATATTAATGCTCCTTATTCTCACCTTCGGGCTTGAAATATTTCTTGTTAATTTTATGACAACTTTCTTCTCCGCTGATTTCAGATCAGTAACGCCGGTTTATGCCGGCAATAGTCTGATGCTGGGCGATATTGTTATCCCCTATATCAGGCTTGCTGTTTTTGGGATTTGCGTTATCCTCTGCGTTTCAATGGGAATTTTTCTTGACAAGACATGGCGCGGTAAAGCTATTAAAGCCACCTCGCTTGATATTGAGGCAGCAATGATGACCGGCATAAGCCCTGCAAAAATATACGCTCTTACTTTTGCCTTGGGATCAGGACTCGCTGGAGTCTGTGGAACACTGCTCACATTAACGCAGTCGTTTTCTCCAAATATCGCAGGAGGCCTTACCCTCAGGGCATTCATAGTCAGCATACTTGGAGGGCTTGGAAGAATCGAGGGCGCGCTGATAGGCGGACTATTACTCGGCGTTCTTGAAACTTCAAGCTCATATTTCATAGGCGAAAGCTACAAAAATGCTATTGCCTTTGGTCTGATGGTAATTGTTCTCATAGTTAAGCCTTCCGGACTTATGGGCAGAAAGTATTATGCAGAGGTGAAACATTGAAAACTAAAAAAAACATAATACTTCTCATAATATTCTTTGCCATACTTATGGTTCTGCCTTATATAATATCAGGATACTGGCTCAGGGTTTTAACCCAGACATTTTTATTCGGAGCAATAGCAACAGGAAGCAATATAATCATAGGCTACACCGGATATCCGGCATTCGGTAATATTGCATTTTTTGGCGTAGGCGCATATGTTACTGGAGTGCTCATGACTAAATACGGAATGTCTTTTTTCTATACTCTGCCATTCTGTGCACTATCAGGAATTATTCTTGCGACACTGCTTGGCATCCCAATTTTGAGACTTAAAGGACATTACTTTGCAATAGCAACAGTCGGAGTAATGGAAACAATACGAGAAATTATTGACAATTTGACTGAGTTGACAGGCGGGGGACTCGGGCTAACACTGCCCATAATGCAGGGGGACCCGGCGCATATCTACAAATTCTTTTATTACGCTATGCTGGCATGCATGGTCTTTGCGCTTCTGGTGTCATTCATAATATCAAAAATAAAATTCGGCTATGCTCTCAGGGCAATAAAGGTTGATGAAGACGCAGCAAGCGTTATGGGAATAAACACACCTTTATATAAGACATTTGCATGGGCTCTCAGCGCAGGTCTGGTTGGAATTTCAGGCGGTATATATGCCTATTGGTTAAGTTATATCGACCCAAATACAGTCTTTGTAAACTCGTATTCGGTAAAAATGTTTGCAATGATTCTGCTTGGCGGGGCCGGCACAGTTATCGGCCCAATATTTGGAGCGTTCATTCTTGAACTAATATCAGAGATCATATGGTCCAAATTTATTGCCATCCACGGAATGGTACTTGGACTTTTGATTATCTTCATAATTCTTTTTTTACCTAAAGGAATATTCGAGACATTCAGGGGAGGCTTCTCCTTTAAAAAACTCTTAACCAATCTTCGAGAGAACAGTCTATGAAAGATGAGTCCATGATATTACTTGAAGCAAAGAATATAGCGAAAAGCTACGGAGGACTTTCAGTCCTCATTGATGTAAACTTTGATGTTAAAAAAGGCGAGATAGTCGGAGTAATCGGACCTAACGGCGCTGGTAAAACAACATTCATGAATCTTATATCAAGGCTAACACCTATTACAGGCGGAGTTATTATATATAAAGGCCAGACGATAAATTATCTAAAACCTTACGAGATATCAAAAATGGGGATAGCCCGCACATTCCAGGTTGTAAAACCTTTTGGAGGGCTTTCCGTACTCGAAAATGTTATGGTCGGCGCTTTCTACGGCAAAAGAGGAGCAAAAACAAAAAATGAAGCAAGAGAAGCTGCTGAAGAAGCTCTGGAGATAGTGACTCTTACAAAAGTCAGGAATAAAGATCCGCGAACTCTTCCTCTTGCACAGCGCAAGAAACTTGAAGTTGCAAGGGCGCTTGCGATGAATCCCGATCTTTTGCTTCTTGACGAGGTTATGGCCGGGCTTGACAACCGCGAGCTTGAAGATATGATGACAGAGATACTCAAACTCAAGGAAAAAGGAATAACATTGATTGTAATCGAACATGTCATGAAGGCTATCATGGGAATTTCAGACAGGATTGTTGTTCTTCATCTTGGTAGAAAAATATTCGAGGGCAACCCGCAAGAGGTAGTCAAACAGCCAGCAGTTATCGAGGCATACCTCGGAAGCAAATATGAACATGCTCATCACGCTGGGAGACAACATCATGGCACTGCTTGAGATCAAAGGGTTAAACACAGGATATGGCGACCTTCAAATATTAAGAGATATAAGCATGGATGTTGATCAGGGCGAGATAGTTGCTCTGCTCGGTTCAAATGGCGCTGGGAAATCTACCTTTATGCGCACAGTCGTAAGTCTAAACTGGGCTTGGAGTGGAAGTGTAAAAATGGAAGGCCACAGCATTAAAAATGCCCCCTCAGAGAAAATTGTAAAATCCGGGATAAGCATTGTTCCTGAAGGCAGAAGATTATTTGCAGGAATGACCGTAGAAGAAAATCTCGAGATGGGCGCATTCTGCAAAAGAGATAATATAAAGAAAAGAATTGATTATATATTCCAGATTCTGCCTCGTCTGCATGACAGAAGGGACCATCTTGCAGGCGATTTATCAGGCGGTGAGCAGCAAATGTGCGCAATAGGAAGGGCATTGATGAGCAAACCCAAAGTGCTTCTTATAGACGAATTCTCTTTGGGCCTTGCTCCGGCTGTTGTAGAATCTCTGATAAACGTAGTTGTTGAAATAAATAAGGCTGGAGTAAGTATTCTGATAGTTGAACAGGATGTACAAATGGTGCTCGAAATGGCAAGTAGAGCGTATGTAATGGAAGTGGGCGCAATTACACTTTCCGGTGATTCCAAAGATTTATTAAAAAATCCTAAGATAAAAGAGGCATACCTTGGGATGTAGCAAGGATGACCTGAAGTGAAAAACAAAAATTGATAAAAACACCAAGTCCAAGTTACAGCATCACAATAAGACTAGAGATAGAAAACCGCATTGGAATGTTCGCTGGTATTGCCTCAACCATAAGCAATGTGGGTGGAGACCTCGGCTCAGTTGATATCGTAAGAGTAGAAAAAGGAAAAATGATAAGGGATGTCACTGTTAATGCCCGCGATGATGAACATGAAAAAGATATTGTAGCAGCCTTAAAAAATATAAGCGGTGTAAAGGTCATTCAGGTCAAAGACCGCACCTTTTCTGCACATGAGGGCGGCAAAATCGAGATACACAATAAAATTACTATTCGTGACAGGAACGACCTTTCTAAAGTTTATACTCCCGGAGTTGGACGCATATGCATGGATATTAACCACAATCCGGATCATGCATATCGTTACACAATAAAAGGCAACAGTGTTGCAATAATAACAGACGGCACCGCAGTGCTCGGGCTGGGCGATATTGGACCTGAAGCGGCAATGCCTGTGATGGAAGGCAAGGCAATGATATTCAAAGAGCTCGCTGATATCGATGCCTTCCCTATTGCACTGAATACAAAAAATACAGATGAGATAATATCAACTATTAAAAATATTACAGTTCCGTTTGGCGGAATAAATCTTGAGGATATATCTGCACCCCGCTGTTTCGAGATCGAAAAAAAGCTGAGAGAGACATGCAATATACCAGTATTTCATGATGACCAACATGGCACTGCAGTTGTTGTGCTTGCAGCATTAATTAATGTTTCAAGACTTTTTAAAACAGATATCAAAAATTTCAGAGTGGTAATACTGGGTGCTGGAGCTGCTGGAATAGCAAATGCCATTATGCTGTCGTCATATGGAATAAATGACATAATACTTTGTGATAAATCAGGGCCTATTTATGGCGGAAGAACAATCAACATGAACCCATACAAAGAGTCTATATCAAAAAAAACAAATCCGAGAAAAATCAAAGGTGCGCTCAAAGATGCAATGAAAGGAGCGAATGTTTTTATCGGTCTCTCAGGTCCAAACACTGTAACAGTCGATGATATAAACCTGATGGCAAACGGTCCTGTTGTATTTGCACTTGCAAACCCAGAACCAGAAATCGCACCTGAAGAAGCGCTCCCTATTGCGAGAATACTTGCAACAGGCCGTTCTGATTATCCAAATCAGATCAACAACATGCTTGGTTATCCCGGAATCTTCAGGGGGCTCCTGGATGTCAGAGCCCGCGGTGTAAATGAAGAAATCAAATTTGCTGCTGCTCAGGCAATTGCAAATAACATAAAAGACGACGAACTTCATGAAGACTATATCATCCCGAATCCCTTTGATAAATCTGTTGTATCTGCCGTGGCTTCTGCTGTTGCCGAGGCTGCGAAGAAAACCGGGTTGGCCAGGAAATAATCATGCTCAAATTTTTCAGAAATCCCATAGTTAAAAAGCTCATCATGGCTTTTACAGGAGCATCTCTTTTGTCTTTTGTTATTATTCATCTTTTGGGAAATACCACTATATATTTTGGATTTATTAATACCTACGCAGAAAATCTTCATAAGTTTCCCGTTATTGTGTGGCTTTTTCGTATTGTGATAGCTGTCCTCTTATCCATACACATCTTCTTAGGAATACTTCTTAAACTCGAAAATTATTTTGCAAAACCAAAAAAATACAAAATAAAGAAAAAGATCAATACTACTTTTTCATCAGAATACATGATATGGACAGGATTAATCATCGGTGCATTCCTTGTCTATCATCTTCAGCACTTCACAATACAGACAATCGACCCTGCTGCATCAGCACAGATGAATAAAGATATTTTTGGAAAACCTGATATCAGTGCAATGATCTTTACTGGTTTCAAAAAAACAGGAATTTCCCTGCTTTATACTGCAGGGATACTGGCGCTGCTTTTCCATCTTATGCACGGAATTCAGAGTATCATTCAGACAATAGGCCTTAATAATGAAAAGACACTGCCGGTATTTCAAAAGGCTTCTGTACTGGCAGCAGTAATAATATTCTGCGGTTACGTTTCTATCCCGGTAATCATTTTCATCGGAATATTAGGGAGGTAGAGAAAATGGCGCTCGACGGAAAATGTCCATCAGGTCCGATTTCAGAAAAATGGGATAAGAGACGCAATGAATTAAAACTAATAAGCCCTGCAAATAGAAGAAAATATAAAATAATTGTTATCGGAACAGGTTTGGCAGGCGCATCTGCTGCTGCATCACTCGGAGAACTCGGATACAATGTGGAGGTCTTCTGCTATCAAGACAGCCCGAGAAGGGCACACAGCATTGCAGCACAGGGCGGCATAAATGCAGCAAAGAATTATCCAAATGACGGGGACAATATCTGGCGTCTTTTTCATGACACGGTAAAAGGCGGAGATTTCAGATCCCGCGAGGCAAATGTATATCGTCTTGCTCAGTTGAGCAATAACATAATCGACCAGTGTACTGCTCAAGGCGTTCCTTTTGCACGCGATTATGCTGGTTATCTTGATAACCGCTCATTCGGCGGAGCACAGGTATCAAGAACATTTTATGCCAGAGGGCAGACAGGACAACAGCTTCTGCTCGGAGCTTATTCAGCTCTTTCAAGACAGATCAAAGCCAACAATGTAACATTTCATCCGCGCGCAGAAATGCTTGATTTAATTGTAGTTAATGGAGAGGCAAAAGGAATTATTGTGCGCGATCTAATAACAGGGGAAATATCCTCTTTTTCTGGTGATGCGGTCTGCTTATGCACTGGCGGTTATTCGAATGTTTTTTATCTCTCGACAAATGCGATGGGATCAAATGTCACTGCAACTTACAGAGCATACAAAAAAGGCGCCTTGTTTGCAAACCCATGTTTTACACAAATACATCCTACATGCATCCCGGCAACAGGAGATTATCAGTCAAAACTGACTCTCATGTCTGAATCTCTAAGAAATGACGGCAGGATATGGGTTCCTAAAAATAAGAATGACAAGCGACATCCTAACGACATTCCGGAGCATGGTCGCGATTACTATCTTGAACGTAAATACCCGAGCTTCGGAAATCTTGCGCCGAGAGATATTTCATCAAGAGCTGCTAAAGAAGTCTGTGATGAAGGCAGAGGTGTTGGCCCAGGAGGTTACGGTGTATATCTTGATTTTTTTGATTCAATAACCAGACTTGGGCAAAACACAATCGAAGAACGCTACGGTAATCTTTTTGAAATGTATGAAAGAATTACAGGTGAAAATGCATATAATCAGCCGATGAGAATTTATCCTGCTCCGCATTATACAATGGGAGGACTTTGGGTTGATTATAATCTTGAGAGCAATATCAAGGGATTATTTGTTCTAGGCGAGGCAAATTTTTCAGATCATGGGGCAAACAGGCTGGGCGCAAGCGCATTGATGCAGGGGCTTGCAGACGGTTATTTTGTAATACCTTACACAATCGCAAATTATCTCAGCAGGACAAAACCCGGGATTGTAAACACAAGCCATGAGGAATTCAAAAAAGTCGGTGAAGAGATAAATTCAACAGTCAAAAAGCTTCTTTCTATCAATGGAAGAAAAACAGTTAATGAATTTCATAGAGAGCTTGGGAAAATCATGTGGGAAAATGTAGGAATGGTTCGAAATGAAGAAGGCATTAAAAAAGCACTGAAGTTGATTCCTGAATTAAGAGCAGAATTCTGGGAAAATGTAAAGATAACCGGATCAGGCGAAGGACTTAACCAGGAATTGGAAAAAGCGGCACGCGTTGCTGATTTTCTGGAATTCAGTGAACTTCTGTCAATAGATGCTCTTAACCGCAAAGAATCATGCGGCGGACATTTCAGAACAGAGTATCAAATGCCGGACGGCGAGGCAAAAAGAGATGACAACGGTTATTGCCACGTAGCTGCCTGGGAGTTTAAAGGGATTGGCAAAGAACCTGAACTTCATAAAGAACTGCTTGCATTCGAGAATATATCTTTGGCAACAAGGAGCTACAAATAATTATCAAGGCTGTGAAGTTTTTATAAAGGGGTATAATCATGAATCTTACACTATATGTATGGCGCCAGAAACATCCTGAAGATAAAGGCAGATTCGAAAAATATGAGGCAAAAAACATAAGCGAACATATGTCTTTTCTTGAAATGCTTGATGTTGTAAATGAAGGCCTGATAAAAAACAGCAAAGAACCCATAGCATTCGACCATGACTGCAGAGAGGGAATATGCGGAGCTTGTTCGCAGGTCATCAACGGAATTCCCCACGGACCTCAGAAAAAAACTACTGTATGCCAACTGCATATGAGAAATTTTAAAAACGGAGATGCCGTTTACATCGAGCCTTTTCGTGCAAAGGCATTCCCTGTTATAAAAGACCTTATTGTTGACAGAAGCACCTTAGACCGTTTGATACAGGCAGGCGGTTATATATCAGTTCATACAGGCGGGGTTCCAGATGCAAATACAATTTTAATTCCAAAAGATGATGCCGAAACTGCAATGGATGCCTCTGAGTGCATTGGATGCGGCGCATGTGTTGCAGCATGTCCTAATGGTTCTGCAATGCTTTTCACATCAGCAAAGGTATCACATCTTGCAATGCTTCCACAGGGAAAAGCAGAGGCAAAACGCAGAGTCTGCGCAATGACAGAAGAAATGCTAAAACAGGGATTTGGAAATTGCAGCAATCACTACGAATGCGAGGCTGTCTGTCCCAAAGGCATAAAGGTAAAATTTATTGCAAAACTGAACAGGGAGTTTATCAAGTCACTTCTTCCTTGATTTTGAGTTAAAATACTGCATGTTCGATTTAAAGTCTTATCTCAATGACAGGCGCAGGCTTGTTGACCAATTCATAGGAAGTTATTTTGATGTCTCCTATAAACCAGAGACTTTAAGAGATTCGATTGTGTATTCCCTTTCTGCAGGAGGCAAAAGAATAAGGCCGATACTCTGCATTGCATCTTATGAGGCATGTGGGGGAAATACAGAGGGAATCATCCCTTATGCATCTTCACTCGAATTTATTCATACCTATTCCTTAATTCATGACGACCTTCCTGCAATGGATAACGATGATCTAAGGCGGGGCAAGCCGACAAACCACAAGGTTTTTGGCGAAGGGATGGCAATACTTGCCGGAGACGGACTTCTTACAGAGGCATTTTATCTTCTGTCAAAAAATAAATCTCCAAAAATAACTGAATCTGCACTGCTAAAAGTCATAGAAGAGATATCAAAGGCATCCGGGGTTCTGGGAATGGTCGGAGGACAGGCACAGGATCTTCTTTCAGAAAATTCTGAACCTGATGAGGAAACGCTATTGTTCATGCATAACCGCAAGACCGCAGCACTAATAATTGCCTCCGTACGCACTGGCGGAATTCTTGCAGGATGCAAAGATGATATGCTGAAAAAACTTTCAGAATACGCTGAAAATATCGGCCTTGCCTTTCAGGTTGTTGATGATATACTTGATGTAGAGGGTGAGACTGAGGTGCTGGGCAAACCAAAAGGTTCTGATGAAAAAAAACAAAAAATGACTTATCCCAAGTTGTACGGATTGGAGAGATCCAAGCAAAAAGCAAAAGAATTAATAAACAACGCAATAGATGCACTTTCAGCATTTGATAAAAAAGCAGAACCTTTAAGGGCTGTTGCCAAGTATCTGCTGGAAAGAAAAAATTAGCTTTAAGCAATAAAAGAAGGATATTAAGTTGTTAATAGAAAACATAAACTCGCCGCAGGATTTAAAATCTCTCAAGATCGAAGACCTGAATCGTTTGTCAGAAGAACTCAGAAGTCTGATTATAAAACAGGTTGCAATGAATGGCGGACATTTATCGTCAAATCTGGGAGTAATAGAACTCACAATCGCGCTTCATTTTGCGTTTGACTCGCCAACAGATAAAATCATATGGGACGTTGGACACCAGTCATACAGCCATAAACTCCTGACAGGCAGATACGAAAAATTCTCAACCCTGAGAAAATATAAAGGCATCGGAGGATTTCCAAGAAGAGATGAAAGCATTCACGATGCATTCGGCTCCGGCCACAGTTCAACCTCGATATCTGCAGCGCTCGGAATAATAGCAGGACGAGATAAGAACAGTGAAAAGTTCAAGGTCATTGCTGTAATTGGCGACGGAGCTCTTACTGCAGGGCTTGCCTATGAAGGACTTAATCAGGCAGGGCATCTTAAAAAAGACTTGATAGTAATACTGAATGACAATGAGATGTCCATATCACCCAATGTTGGAGCCATGTCTAATTATCTGAGCAAAGTTCTGACCAGCAGTGCATATCAAAAATTCAGGAAAGAGACAAAGGCTCTGCTTGAAGGCATACCAAAGATCGGAGGCTCAGTAGCAAAAATTGCAGAGCGCGCAGAAGGAAGCCTAAAGGGATTCTTTCTTCCAGGCGGACTTTTTGAAGATCTTGGGTTTAATTATGTCGGCCCAATTGACGGACATAATATACATCTTCTTATCGAGACATTTAAAGGGATAAAAGAAATTAAAGAACCTTCTCTGGTGCATATCGTCACAAAAAAAGGAAAAGGATATAAATTTTCAGAAGAAGATCCGTGCATTTATCACGGCATTGGTCCATTCGAGGTCGAGACCGGAGACCCGCTCAGCGACCAGAGGACAACCTCATACAGCAAGGTTTTCGGGGATGCGCTTATAGAACTTGCAGAGGATGATAAAAGAATTATCGCTATAGCAGCAGCGATGAAAGAAGGGACAGGGCTTGAGCCTTTTGCAGAAAAATATCCTGAAAGATTTTACGATGTGGGGATTGCAGAACCCCATGCTGTAACATTTGCAGCCGGACTTGCAACACAGGGCTTAAGGCCTGTTGTTGCGATTTATTCTACTTTTTTACAGAGAGCATACGATGAAATTATTCATGATGTCTGTGTTCAGAATCTGCCGGTTATCTTTGCTATTGACCGTGCAGGCATAGTCGGCGAGGACGGGCCAACACATCAGGGTGTATTTGATATCTCCTATCTAAGGCATATCCCAAATTTGATCGTGATGGCGCCAAAAGATGATATTGAATTAAAAAAAATGCTGAAGCTCGCCTTAAATTGCAATTGTCCTTCTGCAATAAGATATCCCCGAGGAAAAATACCATCCCCTGAATCAAGGATTCATTTATCAGGACGATTTAGTACAGGCGAGGCAGAAATATTAATAGAAGGGGACGACATTGCATTAATTGCAATAGGCAACACTGTTTATCCTGCTCTGGGGGCAGCAATACGTCTTAAAAAAGAAGGCATTATGGCAGCAGTAATAAATGCAAGGTTTATAAAACCGATAGACAAAAAACTCATATCTTCAATCTCGGCAAAAACAAAGCGGCTGCTAACAATAGAGGACAATGTTGTTGCTGGCGGGTTCGGAAGCGCAGTCTTGGAATGCCTGAATGAGCTGGATATTCGTGATGTCAGGATAAAACTGCTCGGCATACCTGATGAATTTGTGGAGCAGGGTTCGCAGATAATCCTTAGAAAAAAATACAGCATTGATGAGGAAGGGATTTATAATACTGCGGTCTCTATGCTTAAAGACTTAGAGCTGAAAATTGAACAATGAAAGAAAGGTTAGATAAGATACTTACAGATAAAGGATTTGTAAAAAGCAGGGAAAGGGCGAAAGCCCTGATAATGGAAGGTGCTGTTTCTGTTAATGGACTGACCATTACAAAAGCAGGCACATTGATATCAGATGATTCAGATATCAGCCTAAAAAAAGACGACATCCCTTTTGTCAGCAGAGGCGGACTCAAACTTAAATCTGCAATAGATTTTTTCAAAATTGACCTGAAAGATAAGATTGCGATGGATGTGGGCTCATCAACAGGCGGGTTTACTGACTGCATGCTCAAGATGGGAGCAAAAAAAATTTACTGCATTGATGTTGGCTACGGCCAGATAGCATGGTCTTTGAGAAATGACCCGCGGATAATACTCCTTGAAAGAACAAATATGAGACATATTGGAAGAGAAAAAATTTCTGATGATATCGATTTTGCAACCGCTGATGTGTCTTTCATATCACTTACAAAGATTATTCCTAAAACAGCCGAATTCGTAAAAAATAACGGTGAGATTCTATGTCTTATCAAACCTCAGTTTGAAGTTGGGAAAAAAGATGTCGGAAAAGGCGGCATTGTAAGAAATGAGGAAAAACGATTACAATGCGTTGAGTTAACAAGAAAAAGCCTTGAGGGTTCAGGATTGACAACAGTCGGAGTTTTCGAATCTCCTGTAAAAGGACAAAAAGGCAATGTAGAATATTTTATATATATGAAAAAGGAGCAATCGTAAATGGACGAACAAATTGCCATTGGAGTCGACTTTTCATTGGCTTCAAAAGATGCTATAGAGGCTTTGCTCGCTGAGGTAGATGACGATAATCTTTTTGAAGAGATATTAAACGCAAACAGGAAGAGACCTGAGATATTATTTTTACTTGTAGAGCATCCGTCTGCTCCGCAGAATATTAAGGAAGAAGCCGCAAAACAATTGCAGATACCTGTAAATGTCAGTTCAGAGTCTCAGACAGCAGGAGAAGACTCTATGCGTTCTGACAGCATTCTTCAGAGAATCCATAGTCTAAACATATCTGAAAAAAGAATGCTGGCTATGAGAGGCGGCAGAGAAGCAAGGTCTATTCTTTTAAAAGATCCGAACAAACAAATAATGCTGGCAGTAATTGAGAACCCCAAAATATCCGAATCCGAGATAGAGATACTTGCACACCAGCGTTCAATACCTGACGAACTTTTGCGCGCTATAATGAAAAACAGGGAATGGATGAAAAAGTATGAAATCCTCCTTGCAGTTATAACAAACCCGAAAACTCCGGCCGGCGTAGCAATCCCGATGCTTACAAGTTTAAAACTCAAAGACCTTTCTATAATCGAAAAAAACAGGAATATATCAGATGCGCTCAGAACAGCGGCAAAAAAACTAGCACAGGCAAGAAAGCCCCATTGATCATACCTAATATTTTATCTTATGGCTATGGAATAAAAAATTCGTTTGACTTATAATAGAAACGTTTTTAAAAATCAGTATTTTCTCAATCTTAAAACAGGAGAATATCAATGCAACATTCTGTCATTCAATTAATATTACAGGCAAGTCTTGTCGTTAAATTCGTCATTCTCATCCTTGTTTTCTTCTCGGTTGTTTCATGGGCAATAATATTTTATAAACAACGCTATATGTCACGGGCAGACAAGGAAACAGACATTTTCCTCGAGGCATACAGGGCAGGACGTGATGTAAAAGCACTGTCAGGCATCACAAGGACACTTAATCTAAGCCCTCTGGCTAATGTATTTAAATACACAGCAAGCGAGCAAACTCAGGATAAAACTGAAATAAAAAGAATATTAAGGCGGTATGAAGCGCTAGAATCCGCAAAACTCGAGAAATACCTGAACTTCCTTGCGACAACAGGCTCAACAACTCCATTCATCGGTTTATTCGGAACTGTATGGGGAATAATGAACGCATTCAGGGGAATCGGGGCTGCAGGTTCAGCATCGCTTGCAGTTGTAGCGCCCGGAATCGCAGAGGCGCTTATTACAACAGCGGCAGGACTTGCTGCGGCAATTCCAGCTGTTATTGCATACAACTACTATCTTAGCAGGGCAAGAGAGATGATTATAGAGATGGAGGATTTTTCAGAAGAACTCCTCGATTTCTTTGCTAAAGAGTAAAAAATGAAGACTGAACGAAACAAAAGCGTATTATCAGAAATAAATGTAACGCCATTCGTTGATGTAATGCTGGTGCTGTTAATAATATTCATGGTTACAGCTCCACTGCTACAGCAGGGAATCGATGTCAATCTTCCAAAGGCTAAAGGCAAAGATCTTCCTCCTGAAGAAAGAATAACTGTTGTAGTGAAAAAAGACGGCAGCATTTACATGAATGACATCTCTGTATCACTTTCTTCAATGAAAGAAAAACTCCTGGCATTAAGCTCTTCCAGACCTAATGTTTTTTTAAAGGCTGACAAGGATGTGTCATACGGTTTTGTTGTTGCGGTAATGGGTGATATAAAAGCAGCCGGAATAGAAAAACTCGGGATGATTACTGAACCAAAGATTGACTTAAGTGAAAAATGAGGAAGCCCGAACTTCGCACAACAGCGATTATATCGCTCGCACTTCATATAACTTTTTTCCTCGTAGCAGTAATAATAATCAAGCAGACAAATCACTTTATCAGGCCCGCCTCATACATCGTAAATCTTGTTGGTCCCGAAGTTGAAAGCGCATCTGCACCTGCAGCAATACCAAAAACATCTTCTGACTCAGCGTCAATCAACGGCTCAAAAAATGTGGATTCTAAAGAAGATGAAAAACAATATGCCTCTGACAGAATTGCTGCTTTAAAAGGAAAAAAGAAAGCTGCCGAAACTGTAAAACTGAGAAATATAATTTCACTCAAGGCTTCAGGTAATTCCGAGACTGTGACTTCTTCAAATACACAAGACACAACAGGTAGCGGGATCTCCATGGGAAGCTATGAGAAAAAAATAGGAGAAGAAATAAGGCAGAATTGGGCATTCCCGTCAAAAAGCGACATGACACTCGAGGCGATAATCACAGTAACAATAAAAAAAGACGGAGCAGTAAAAATCAACCGAATTGAGAAAAGTTCAGGAGATGTTCTTTTTGATAAATCCGTTTTAAGGGCAATAACAAAGGCAAGCCCCGTAACACCGCCTCCATATGACATGGAAGAAATTGGATTGAGGTTTACACCATGATAAATAAATTAAAAACTATGAATTTGAATTTAAAAAATTTAGCGCTGATTGTTCTTATTTCATTTTTATGTTTTAACTTCTTGATCTCCAAAAGCGAGGCAAAGACTTACATTGATATAAATTCCCCGGGCATGAGAAAGCTTCCTATAGCAATTTCTGAATTCACAGGCAGTGAAGGAAAGGCAATATCAGACATAATAAAAGCTGACCTTGAGTTCACTGGATTTTTCCTGTGTATTGACAGAAAAAAATATATCGAAGAATCAACTCATCCGTTTAATCCCGAGAACTGGAGCATAATAGGCGCTGAGACAGTTGTTAAAGGAACCGTAACCGGAGATCAGGACCTAACAATAAATGTTGCGCTATACGATGTTACTGATGGAAAAGAAATTTTAAAGAAAAAATATGAAGGCAAAAAAACTGTTCTTAGAGAAGTTGCTCATTCTATTGCAAATGATCTATATAAACAGATCACCGGCGAGGAAGGCATATTCACAACAAAAATCGCCTTTGTTGCTGAAGATGAAGGCAAAAAAGGACTTTATATCATGGACTGGGACGGTTCAAACATAAAGCGTCTTGGCATTAGGGGAAATTTCGTCCTTGCTCCTCACTGGTCAAAAGACGGCACTCGGATTGTATATTCATCACAGCGAGGCATACAATGGGGCATATATCTGCTAGACTTTACAAAGATGACAGAAAGAAGCATATTTAATTCTATAGGTCTGAATATAACAGGCAATTTTTCACCTGAAGGAGATGAGATAGTTTTTGCTTCATCAAAAGACGAGGATTATGGCATTTATACATTGAAGCTTTCTAAATTCAAGATCACAAAGATTTCTTTAACACGATGGATAGAAATCTCGCCTTCATTCTCGCCAGACGGTAAAAAGATTGCCTTTGTCTCTGACAGAGGCGGAACACCTCAGATATATATTATGGAAAAAAACGGCTATGATGTGAGACGAATCACCTTCGAAGGAAATTATAATACATCGCCTATCTGGTCGCCAGTTGGCGACAACATTGTGTTTGTAGGCAGATTTGAAGGAAAACATCATATCTTTACTGTCAAGCCTGAAGGTTCGGGACTAACAAGACTTACCAACATAGGCAACAACGAAGACCCTTCATTTTCTCCTAACGGAAGGTTTATAATATTCTCGTCAGACAGGGACGGCGCAACCGGCATATATATAATGCGGGATAATGGGGAGATCCAGAAAAGGATTACACCAGCTTGGTTAAAGGCAACCGGTCCGAGGTGGTCTCCTAATTAAATTGTTATACAGTAGTCATTGGTGAGTTTGTAATAACTCAGGCTACATATTTCATAAAATAAGGGAGGGTTTATTATGAAGAGATTTTCAGCTTTGGTATTTGCTTTATTTTTAGTAATTGCATTTGCAGGTTGTGCGCAGCAGAAGAAAGTTTCAACTGCTCCTGAACAGCCGGCAACAACCCAGAAAGCTGTTGAAGGCGAAAAAAAGGTTGAAGCTCCAAAAGTTGAGACAATGGCTGTAAAAGAGTCTGCCGCAGGTTCCATGTTTAGTAATGTTCTTTTTGATTTCGACAAATACAACATCAGAAGTGATGCAAAACCAACTCTCAAGAGTGTTGCAGACTGGGCAATCAGCAACAAAACAGCAAAGATAGTTCTCGAAGGAAATTGTGACGAGAGAGGCACAAACGAATACAACCTGGCACTTGGAGAAAAGAGAGCAAAGTCAGTGAGAGATTATCTTGTATCACTCGGCACAAGTAAGAACATGCTAAGCACAATAAGCTTTGGCAAAGAGAAACCTCTCTGCACAGAAAAAACAGAAGGGTGCTGGCAGGAGAACAGAAGAGTTGAGTTTAAAGTAGCAAAATAAATAAACGATCTTAAGACCATCAGGAGAATAAAGTGAAAAAGATATTCCTTCTTATGCCGCTTCTGCTCATCATAGGGTGTGCGTCAGTGAGCGATATGTCTATGCTCAGAGCTGAAATTAACCAGCTGAAAAGGGATATCTATGAACTTCAGAAACAGGCCTCTGATCTCAAATTAAACAAAGATGAATCTTTTAATGCAATGAGAGAGAGCGGAGCCACGCTCCGCTCTGAGGTCTCATCCGTATCAAAAGACCTTCAGACCCTTACAGGGAGATTCGACGAAAACAAATATAATCAGGATAATTCTCTCAAGAAAATGACCTCGGAAATAGAAGTATTGCGCGCACAGATCACTGCGCTTGAGAATCAGATAAAAGAGATGCAGCCAAAAACTTCTTCAAAATCAGGTACAGACACCCAAAAAAACAAAACCGAAATATCTGAAGAAAAAAAAGCTGATGGAGAAGAAACAGCTTCAACAGAAACAAAAACCACTGATGCAAAAGAACCTAAGAAACTTTATGAATCAGCATATAACCTCTACAAAGAGAAAAAATATAAAGACTCACGTGCAAAATTCGAAACATTTCTTAAGCAACATCCAAAAGATAATCTTGCGGCAAATGCTCAGTTCTGGATCGCAGAGACGCTTTACGCAGAAGAGGACTATGCAGGAGCAATTGTTGAATATGATGCACTAATAAAAAAATATCCGAAAAGTGACAAGTGTCCCGGCGCAATGCTCAAACAGGGACTGGCATTCCTGGAAATGACAGACAAAAAAGCTGCAAAAGGCATCTTTGAGCAGTTAAGGACAAAATATCCCAAGTCCAAAGAAGCAGGCATTGCAAAGAAAAAACTCGATGAAATAAACAAACCATCAGCAAAGAAAAGCCGCTAGAAAATGTCAGGCCTAAAAGACAGATTCAACAGAGTCATCGATTACATGCGCATTTCGATCACAGACAGGTGCAACCTGCGCTGTGTATACTGTATGCCTTCAGAAGGAATCAATCCGATCGAGCATAAAGACATTCTTTCTTATGAAGAGATCATCAGGGTTATAAAAGCTGCTGTTGAACTTGGCGTGAAAAAAATCAGGATAACAGGCGGAGAGCCTCTCGCAAGAAAAGATGTGACATCATTAACATCCGAAATAAAAAAAATTGCAGGCATAGAAGATCTTAGCATCACTACAAATGGAATTCTGCTGGAAAAATATGCACAAGCGCTGGCAGATTCAGGCGTTGACAGGGTCAATGTCAGCCTTGACACTCTGAAACCTGAGCGTTACAAAGAAATAACAAGACTTGGCGACATAAATGTTGTTTTTAAAGGACTTGAAGCTGCAAGAAAGGCAGGTCTTCTGCCCATTAAGATAAATATGATACCAATCCGAAATATTAATGCTGATGAGATACAGGACTTTGCAAGATTAACTATTGACAGAGATTGTCATGTAAGATTCATCGAATTTATGCCGTTTGGAAAAGACGGATTCTGGAGTCCTGAAAAATATGTTCCGTGCAATGAGATAATGTCCGAAGTAGAAAAGATCGGCAGAATCACTCCTGTTAAGGTTAGAAAGAACGGGCCTTCAAAATATTTCAGGATAGAAAATGCAAAAGGCGTCGTAGGTTTTATAAGCGCAATAACACATCACTTTTGCGAGGAATGCAATCGTCTAAGGCTCACAGCTGATGGTAAACTAAGGCCTTGTCTTTTTTCCGAGACAGAAATCGACCTTAAGCCTGCATTAAGAGGAACAAACATTGAAGAAGAAACCAGAAGACTTCTGAATCTTGCAATAGCAGTAAAACCCGAAAAGCATAATATCAACAGCAGCAGTAAAACCTTAAAACTCATCCGCACAATGTCACAGATCGGCGGATAAAAAAATTTTAAATGGTAGGCGATGTAAGGATCGAACTTACGGCTTTTTCCGTGTGAATTATCCTGTAACAATTATTCCACATACCAAGTTTTCCCAAATCTTTGCAAATTAATAGAAAAGGCGTTTTGCCCTTTTCCCTATTTTTTGCTTGTCTACTATACAAGAACAGTACAATTCAGCTGAGGCAGTTAAGGATTATATTTTGAAGCATAAAGCGTTATAATTTTAGAAGATAGGCAATATAGGCTGACAAGGTGTAACTCCTACACCTTCCCCTAAATAAACTTCAATTTATTGGAGCAGGAGCAAACCACAAAAAAAGAGTGGCAGAAAAATGAGAAAGGTTAGCGGATTTCCTTCAAGAAAGATTTTCAACAAGCATGTAACAGATGGGAAAGACTATTTTGGTTTTTCTCCTCAGTACATTAAATATCTCAATGAATTTTACGAAAAACGTAGACAAGAAAATAGACAACAAAAAGTTTACGGTTATAAAAATTTATGCAAGATATTTTCTATACAGAGCAACCCAAGAAAAGCTGAAAGGAGCAAGACAACAATATCCGAAGCAAATAGAATAGCATTTATAAGAAAAATGAAACGATATGGCTTTTTTGATGATTATATAAGGGAAGACCTTATGAGAAATCGCTCTTATATGCTTAAAAAAGACATTAACAAGATAAAAAGAAACTGCATACTTGGAATATCTGAAATAGCAAAATACTTTGGCATGAATAAAAAGTATCCCAAGAAGATACTCTCTAGATTAAAAAAAGAATTCCCGATGATGCCTGTAAATCTATCAAAGCAGATTGCCTACAAAGAAAAACTTGCTGAATGGGAATTTTTTCATTTCTTTTATAAGAGTCAGAAAAGGAGACTTGCCAGTTCCTTGCCTTTATGTAAAAGTCTAGACCTATTTTTTAATTTTGATTTGCGTATAAGAAGCATCATTGAAAAATCACCCATTGTAGGAGACATAACAAAACAACATGAAAAATTTAGAAAAAAATTTATGGTTTTATTTAAAAATAAACCTACAAATTCTATTTTAGAAGAACTTAGAAATTACCTCAAAAATTCTTGTGATTTCTCACCGCCAAAGATGTGACAAAAATTTCCTGTTTTGTTGTGATATTTTCCTGCATTTAAAAATTCCCTAGTTGATTTTAAACGTTTTTTCGTTTTTTCTGAACAGCTGACTAAAGGGTTGTCTCCAACCTTTCGCAATTCAAAACGCTATCATATTGCATAGCATAAAAATGAGAATAAAGTTCGAATTAATAGGGGAATAGTTATGGAAGAAACCATCCTTGAAAATGCAACAATAGTTGCTTTCTGTAAGAATGAAGGGGAGATTGTATGACGAAAACAGAGCTTATAAATTCTAGAATATGCAAAATGGTTCATTCTACTTTGACAATTAAAAGTCGTTGCAGAGCAAAAGAAAATTATAATTTGGATTTAACCATTAAAACTGTTCAAACCAAATTGACTGTTAAAAATAAGTTAAATTCAGCTTCAACGAATAAAACCAGTAATGTTCAACATGGTTTATGGGATTGGGACTAGAAAATAATTGATACAAAATTATGAGAAGGCAAAAACAAAGTATATGGTAGGCGATGTAAGGATCGAACTTACGGCCTCTTCCGTGTGAAGGAAGCGCTCTACCACTGAGCTAATCGCCCTTCCGAAATTATTCTTCTTTTTTTCTGTCTGTCAAAGCCGCTATGCCCGGAAGCTCTTTGCCTTCAAGAAGCTGGAGCGATGCTCCGCCCCCTGTTGATATAAATGATATGGCGTCTGATACGCCTGCCCTATGAACAGCAAGGTCAGTATCTCCGCCTCCGACTATTGTTAATGCATATGCATCGGCAACTGCGCGCGCTACAGCAAATGTCCCTCTTGAAAATGCATCCATCTCAAACACACCCATCGGGCCGTTCCAGATTATCGTCTTTGCATCCTGAATAGCCTCTGAAAAAAGTTTTGCTGATGCGGGGCCGATATCAAGCGCCCTCCATCCTTTTGGTATCTCCTGCGTTGTAACAAGTTTTGTCTCTGCGCCAGCCTCAATTGTCTGGGCAATAACGCTGTCTACAGGCAGATAAAACTTTACATTGTTTTTTATGAGTTTGTTTCGTATCTTCTCTGCAAAATCAAGCATATCATCTTCAACCAGAGAATCGCCTACTTCATAACCCATCGCTCTTATAAATGTATAAGCCATTCCGCCGCCGACTATAACCTTATCAACTTTATCAACAAGATTTTCTAACACTCCAATCTTTCCTGAAACCTTTGCTCCTCCAAGCACGGCAACGAGCGGTCTGACAGGATTTTGAATCGTGCCTTTTAGATATTCAATCTCTTTTCTCATCAGAAATCCCGCTGCAGATGGAAGAAGTTTTGCTATCCCTGCAGTCGACGCATGAGCCCTGTGCGCAGCTCCAAATGCATCATTCACATAAAAATCTGCGAGTTTTGCAAGAGATTTCGAAAATTCAGGATCGTTTTTTTCTTCACCTGGATGGAATCTCAGATTCTCAAGAAGAACAACGTCGCCTTCCTTCATTTTTGATACAAGGCTTTCGACCTGCGGACCTATACAGTCATGCGCAAATGTAACTTCTTTGCCAAGAAGCCTCTGAAGTCTTTTTGCCACAGGCGCAAGAGAAAATCTGGGATCAACCTTGCCCTTTGGTCTTCCAAGATGAGAGCCGATTATTATCTTTGCGCCTTCGTCTATTGCATAGTCGATTGTGGGAAGTGTTGAGCGTATTCTTCTGTCGTCTGTGATGCTGAGATTATCATCAAGAGGAACATTAAAGTCTGCCCTTATAAATATCCTCTTTCCTTTTATATTCAGCTCTTCTATTGTCAGTTTGCCAAGAACATCGATAATAGGCGCATTAGGATTATGATTATTATTGTTGTTCTTCTTAATCATCTCAGCCTCTTTTTGCAATATAACTTATAAGGTCACGCACTCTTGAGCTGTAACCAGTCTCATTGTCGTACCATGCAAGAACTTTTACCATCCTGCTTTCCATCACCTTTGTTTCTAATGCATCTATAATTGATGAATGGGCATTACCGTTGAAATCTATTGATACAAGAGGTTCCTCTGTGTACTGCATGATGCCTTTGAGTTTGCCGTCTGCTGCTTTCTTAAAAGCAGCATTAACCTCCTGAATAGTTGTATCTTTTTTAAGTTCAGCAACAAGATCTACTATAGAAACATTAGGAGTAGGAACTCTCATTGACAAACCGTCAAGTTTGCCCTTGAGTTCGGGCAGAACAAGACCGACCGCTTTAGCTGCTCCGGTTGTGGTCGGTATCATAGACATCGCAGCAGCCCTTGCCCTTCTCAGATCTTTGTGAGGGAAATCAAGAATGCGCTGGTCATTTGTATAAGAATGAATTGTTGTCATCAGTCCTCTGATTATCCCAAATTCCTGATGCAGGATCTTTGCAACAGGCGCAAGACAGTTTGTTGTGCAAGATGCATTAGAAATAATCTTGTGCTTTGCAAGATCAAGTGTTTCTTCATTAACTCCCATACATACAGTTATGTCAGGTTCTTTTGCAGGAGCAGATATTATCACCCATTTTGCTCCGGCAGTGATGTGTTTTGATGCTGAAGCCTTATCAGTAAATCTTCCTGTTGCTTCGAGCACAACATCAACACCAAGCGCCTTCCACGGAAGTTTTTCAGGGTCAGTAAGCGCTGTTATCTTAATCTCTTTACCGTTAACAATAATACTGCTGTCAGCGGCCTTTACATCAGCGTCAAACATCCCGTGGATCGAATCATATTTAAGCAGGTGTGCCAGTGTCTTTGAGTCTGTGAGATCATTTATAGCAACAATCTCGAAATCCTTGCATGTTTTACTTGCTCTTAGAAAAACTCTCCCAATTCTCCCGAAACCGTTAATTCCAACTTTAAGCGCCATAAAATCCTCCCTACAAATTATTTCTGAAACTGTTTATTACAAATCCTGTGAAGAGCTTTGGGTAAAAATATGTGGACTTCGGAGGCATTCTGACTCCCGAAAGTGCAACCCTCTCAACATCCTCAACCTTTGTTGGCTTGAGGGAAAAGGCTGCGTCATAAAGTCCTTTTTTTACCATAGACAGCGTCTCCTCAGAGCTCATCTCATAAGCTATATCAGTTATCTTGAGAAGCGTTCCAAAAATTAGTTCATGCAGTACAGTTACATCCAAATCCACAAGCGCAGGATGGATATCCTTGAGCCCTTTGCCTTTATGTCTCATTATATACTGTTTCAGACTGTTTTCAACCCTGTCAACATAGCTTAATCCAATGGCATGTTTTTGTGCTGACATTGCACTTTCCATATTCTCTTCTCTAAGCGGCTCTACATCAAAATAGTCTGACAATATTTTCAGGGAATCCTCAGAAAAACCATGGACAAGTCTGTGAGCAGGAAGTATTGTCAGATCTTCAGCTGAAATATTTGCAAGAAACATCAGGACATAATTGAACGGCTCATTCCCTGTGCAGTCAAGATTTTTATTTTTCATCTCTCTCTGGAATTCAAGGGCTGTTTCATATCTGTGATGGCCGTCTGCGATGAATATAGCTCTGCCCTCTAGGTCTCTACTTATTATATCTATATCTTTTTCATCCTCGACTATCCATAACCTATGAACAGCGTTCTCGGGATCTTTCGCTTCCATATATGGTTTTAAAGCCATTGTTTTTTCGATTATATCCGACGCCTTTTTCTCATGGCTGTTATAAAGAGAAAATATCGGGCTTGTATTTGCATCACACGACTTCATGAGATTCAGCCTGTCTGTCTTTGGCTTCGAATGAGTGCATTCGTGAGGATATATTCCCTTGCCCAGCTCTTCGAGCTTCACAAGTCCGAAAAATCCTTTAAGTTTTTTCTGTCTGTCGTTGATTTTGTACTCGATCTCATAAACATAATAACAAGGCTTCTTTGTGTTTATAAGGATTTCGTCTTTGAGCCATTGTGAAAGATTCTGCGCAGCGCGTGTGTATTTGTTTGCGGATCCATTATCGTCTTCCTGCTCTTTGCCAAAATCTATCCTTACAATATTGTAAGGGCTTTTTCTGTAAAGCGTTTCCTTGTATTCAGGCGTAATAATATCGTAAGGAGGAGCAACAACATCTTCTCCCGAAACCTTGCTCGTATTGTAGAGAATACCTCTGAACGGACTAATTTTTGTCATATTTCCCCACGGAAAAGCGATAAAAAATTCTGATTATTTTAGCACATGATATTATTTAATTGCCATATTTTCTAAACATATTATTCTGCTATTGTTTTTCTGATAAAAATCATGTTTTTAGAATTAAAAAAAGTTTATCATAGCTCATATGGAAAAATTCAATCGTTCGTATATCAGATATATGAGATATACAGTCCAGTGGGGAATACTGATTTTTTTAATCTTTGCAGGATATCAGCTATATCTTTTTGTTGAATATTTTAATTCCCCAGGATTAACAATTGACAACACAGATATTCTTTCCAAAAGATATCCTTCAATCGAAGGTTTCCTCCCAATCGGAGCTTTAATGTCTCTTAAGCTTTGGATAACAACAGGGATACTTGACAGAATTCATCCTGCCGGGCTTGTAATATTCATAGCAGCTATTTTAACCTCGCTAATACTCAGGAAAAGTTTCTGCGGATGGATATGCCCTGTTGGAGCGATATCAGAAACTGTATCTAAACTTGGCGAAAAGATATTCAAAAGAAATATTATCATGAATAAGTACATTGATCATCCTTTGAGAGCAATAAAATATCTTCTTCTTTCTTTTTTTATTTATGTGATCGCGATAAAAATGGATTCGGGGGATATCTTAAAATTCCTTAGCGAAGATTATTACAAGATTGCTGATGTTAAGATGCTTTATTTTTTTACAAAGATGACATCTATGACTTTTATCACACTCTTGATTCTTTTTATAGGTTCTTTATTCTTTAGAAACTTTTGGTGCAGATATTTATGTCCATATGGAGCATTGGTCGGCACAGTAAGCCTTTTTAGCCCTGTAAAGATAACGAGAAATACAGATGCGTGCATTAATTGCGGGAAGTGTTCGAAAAACTGTCTGTCATTTCTACCTGTAGATAAAAAAGTCAGAATTAGCTCTCCTGAATGCACAGGTTGTCTTGTTTGCGTTAGTTATTGTCCTGCAAAAGGCGCGCTCGATATTGCAATGGCTAAAAACAAGATTTTAAATCCAATATTATTTTCAATTTTGGTTCTTATTTTGTTCTTTGGAGCAATCAGTATCGGGAAAACAACAAGCAAGTGGAATTCAGCAGTCACCCATGAAGAATATTCAAAGATAATCCCTCAGGCAGATATCTTGAAACACCCATAAGCAATCAGAAAAAAATGGGCAGGGCGCTATTTTTGTTTGAACTGATGAGGAAGGAGTTCTTTTATAGAGAATTTTTTAATGCCTTTTTCTGACACAAGATATATCTCTATGTCAGGCGCAAATTCAGCGATCATCTGCCTGCAAGCGCCGCATGGGAAACAATAGTCTTTGCTGTCAGATGCGATTGCCATAGCCTTGAAATGCCTTTCACCTTCTGATAACGCTTTAATGATCACAGCCCTTTCTGCACAGAAACTCAGCATCAGAGAAGGATTTTCAATATTGCATCCTCTGTATATCCCACCTTCAGCAGTCATAAGAGCAGCGCCCACCCTGAATCTTGAATATGGAACAATCGCATTATCTTTTGCTTTTTTTGCGGTTTCTATAAATAGATCGATTTCTTCAGGGGTCATGTTTATTTTTGTTTTAGAAGTGATTTTACACTCTCGCTGAGTTTTACAGGAGAGGTTGTCATTTTTACAAGGAAAAGATTTGCACCTACGCCCATTGCCTGATCTATTACTTCAGGGGTGCTGCGCGCTGAGAATACTATTACAGGGGTATTTGTATGCTCAGGCATCTGTCTTATAAAGTTTGTCAGCTTAAAGCCGTCGATTGGTTCCATATAAAGATCTACTATTGCAAGGTCAATATGTTCGGACTGAAATACCTTTATTGCCTCCGGACCGTTCTTTGCTTCGAAAACAGTATAGCCGTCAAGAACAAGCCTGCTCTTGTTCATCCTTCTGACCATATCATTATCATCAACAATTAAAACATGTTTTTTATCTGAAGCAGAACTCTTTGTCTCTAATTCCTTCATGAGAATTCTGAGCTTTTCCTGCTGCTCCAGGGTTAATTCAACAAATTCCAGCCCCATTCCCACGCCTAACTGACAGTGTTGAACACTTGCCTTGAGATTAACAGAAGAAGATCCTACATATATCATGGCATCAACTATATCGCCAACAGGAAACATCCTTCCTGTATGAACATAAATTCCACCCTCGCTTATATCGATCGCATTAACTTTCATGGAGTTATTTATCAGCACCTGCTGATTGAATGGAATCCTTTTTTTATCTCTATGCTCAATCCCCATGATTAAAAGTTCCTCTATTTTCCCTTGAGAATTTTTGCTGCCATATCTCCTACTTCAGTTGTTGAATAGCCCATTTTTCCTGCAGCAAGACTCTTAAGATGTTTGCCCGTGATTTTCATTACAGCTTCTTCAATGTTCTTTCCTGCCTTATCCTCACCCAGATGCTCAAGCATCATTCCGCCTGCGCATATTGCAGCCAATGGATTGATAATGTTTTTCCCTGTGTATTTAGGAGCTGAACCACCGATAGGTTCGAACATAGAAACACCCTTTGGATTTATATTGCCGCCTGCAGCAATTCCCATTCCTCCTTGAATCATTGCTCCGAGGTCAGTAATAATATCACCGAACATGTTATCAGTAACAATCACATCAAACCACTCGGGATTTTTCACAAACCACATTGTTGTTGCATCAACATGAGCATAATCTACTTTTATGTCAGGATATTCCTTTGCGACCTCGTAAAAAGTCCTTTCCCAAAGATCAAATGCAAACGTCAGGACATTAGTCTTTCCGCACAAAGTAAGTTTGTTTCTTTTATTCCTCTTCTTGCAGTATTCGAATGCATATCTTATGCAGCGCTCAACACCCTTTCTTGTATTTATTGATTCCTGAATAGCAACTTCATCAGGCGAGCCTTTTTTTAATACGCCGCCTGCTCCTGCATAAAGCCCCTCGGTATTTTCTCTTACAACAACAAAATCTATATCTTCAGGTTTTTTATCTTTTAAGGGACAGTCAACACCCGGATAGAGTTTTACCGGTCTTAAGTTTATATATTGGTCAAGTTCGAACCTGAGTTTCAAAAGTATTCCTTTTTCCAGAATCCCGGGCTTTACATCCGGATGGCCTATTGCCCCTAGAAAAATTGAATCATGTTTTTTCAGTTCTGATACGGCATTCTCAGGCAGAACCTCTCCTGTCTTAAGATAGCTGTTCCCTCCGTAATCAAAATATTTATACTCTAATTTAAAACCGAATTTTTCAGAGGCCGCATCCAGAACTTTTATTCCTTCTGCTATCACCTCTGGCCCTGTGCCGTCTCCAGGAATAACTGCAATGTTATAAGACTTCATTATTTCTTCTTCTCCTCTTTCTTTTTAAGCTTTTATTTTTGAAATGCCAGTTTTTTCTTCGTCCATTCTACAAGCCCGCCTTCTGAGATAAGCTCCTGCATAAATGGAGGTATTGGCTTTGCCTTATAGGTCTCATTCTTAGAGATGTTTTTTATTATCCCATTATCAGCGTCTATCTCAATCTCATCGCCTTGAGATATTTTTTCAGATGCCTCTTCTGACTCGAATATGGGAAGACCAATGTTAAATGAGTTTCGATAAAAAATCCTGGCAAAGCTTTTTGCCACTACCGCCTGAATCCCTGCTGCCTTGATTGCAATAGGCGCATGTTCTCTTGAAGAACCGCATCCAAAATTTTTCCCGGCAACAATGATGTCTCCTTGCTTTACCTTTGAAGGAAAGTCTTTGTCTGCGTCCTCCATAATGTGCTTTGCAAGTTCTGCAGGGACTGAGGTATTCAGATACCTTGCAGGAATAATTGCGTCAGTATCGATGTCATTTCCGAATTTCCAGTTTTTGCCTTTTATTATCATAGTCACTTATACTTCCATATCCCATAGCCTAGGGTCAAGTGCATCCCTTAATCCCTCGCCGACTAAATTATAACTCAAGGCTGCAATTAGTATTGCAATCCCCGGATAAAACGACAGCCACCACGCAACAGTAATGTTGTCTTTCCCTGATGTAAGAATATTGCCCCAGCTTGGAGTCGGCGGCTGAACGCCAAGGCCAAGGAATGAAAGTCCTGATTCAAGCAGTATTGCACCGGCAATCCTGAATGCTGCAGAGACAAACACAGGTGCAAGCGCATTAGGCAGTATATGTTTGAATATTATTCTCATGTCATTTGCCCCTAAAGATTTAGCTGCAAGAACAAAGTCTCTTTCTTTGAGGCTAAGGAACTCCGCTCTTACAAGACGGCTTATTCCCATCCAGCTTGTAACTCCGATAACAACCATAATCACGATAATACTCGGCTCGACAACAGCTATCACTGCAAGAATTAGAAAAAGCGTCGGGATGGCAAGCATTACATCCACGAATCTCATTAGTATCGAATCCATCCATCCTCCGTAATAACCGGCTATTGCTCCAACAATAATACCGATTATTACAGCGATTCCCACAGCAACAAATCCGACCTGCAATGAAACTCTGCTTCCAAATATCATTCTTGAAAACACGTCTCTGCCTAGTTCGTCTGTTCCGAAAATATGATTCATTGAAGGCGGAGAAAGTATATTATGAACATCTATTTTTGTCGGGCTGTGAGGCGTAATAACAGGAGCTGCCAAAGCTGAAAACAGGAGCAGAGCAACTGCACAAAAACCTATTAAGGCCAGTCTGTTTCTGGAAAATCTTTTAGCAACTATTACACCGAGTTTCATTTTCTCACCCTTATTCTTGGATCAACAAATGCATAAGAGATGTCAGCCACCAGATTTCCTATGAGGGTAAGCACTGCTCCTATTGTAAGTATGCCCATTATAGTAGGATAATCTCGCGACATTGCTGATGAAAAAAATAATCTTCCCATTCCTGGGATTGAAAAAATCTGCTCGAATATAACGCTTCCGCCAATAAGCCCGGGTATCGAAAGACCGAGTATTGTGATAATAGGAAGAAGCGCATTTCTTAATGCATGTTTGAAGACAACATCATGTTCCCTTAATCCTTTTGCATATGCGGTTCTTATGTAATCCTGTTTTATTACTTCAAGCATGCTCGAACGGCTGTATCTGCTGAGGCTCGCAAGTCCTCCGAATGCAGTAATGCTTACAGGAAGTATCAGATGTTTTATCCAGTCGAGAATTCTTTCAAAGCTGTTCATATTCGAGACATCTATACTCTGAATTCCCGAGATCGGAAGCCATCCGAGATGAACACCGAAAAGTATCATCAATAAAAGAGCAAGCCAAAATTCAGGCACGGAAAAGCCTATGAATACTCCTACAGTAGAAATTTTATCGAATAAAGAATATTGTCTTGTTGCAGAATAAACCCCAAGAGGTATTGCAACAATAAATATAAGAATCAGAGACAGTAAAGCTATAATTAAGGTGATCGGGATTGTTTCGAATATCTTATTTATTACCTTTTGTCCGTCTACCATCGATTTCCCAAAATCTAATTTTATGAATCTCTTGATCCATTCAAAATATTGGATATGCACAGGCTTATCAAGACCATAGAGTTTTCTAAGATTTTCTTTTGCCTGTGCCGAAGCTTTCAATGACATCTCTGTTTGAACTTCAACAGGATCCCCTGGAGCAAGGTGAATGACTATGAATGTTATGAGTGTAATGCCTAAGACAAGAGGGACTATCATCATCAGTCTTTTAGCTGTATAAAAAAGCATTCTTTATCCTGTTACCGCGACCACTTCTTCGTATGTTGTGATCCCTTCCAGCATCTTTCTAACAGCTGTTTTTCTGAGATTTATAAGGCCGTCTGACTTTGCAATATCATAAATTAAAGGGAGTTCTATCTTGTCTGTAAGGGCAGCTTTAAGTTTGTCCGAAAATTCCATTATCTCAAATATCCCTGTTCTGCCTTTATAACCTGTACCTCTGCATTCCAAACAACCTTCGCCAAAATAAACTTTATAAGACTTTTTTACTAGCTGCAGATGTTCTATTTCTTCTTCGGTCAGTATTTTTTCTTTTTTGCAGTGCGGGCATATTTTTCTTACAAGCCTCTGCGCAATTATTCCTATTATTGTTGACGACAATAAAAACGAAGGCACGCCCAGATCAAGAAGTCTTATTACTGAAGAAGGAGCGTCATTAGTGTGAAGAGTTGAAAGCACAAGATGTCCTGTTAAGGCAGACTGCACAGCGTTCTCGGCAGTCTCTTTATCTCGAATCTCACCAACCATAATAATATCAGGGTCCTGACGAAGCACAGTTCTTAAAATATTTGCAAATGTGACATTGATCGCAGGCTGAACTCCAACCTGATTGAATTCCTCGACAACCATCTCGATCGGTTCCTCTATGGTAATGATATTCACATCAGGTGACGATAATTCTTTCATCGTAGAATAAAGAGTTGTTGTCTTGCCGCTTCCTGTTGGTCCTGTAACCAGTATTATCCCGCTTGGTCTTCTGATGAATGAACTATAGAGCTGAAACTCCCTTGGATAGAATCCCAGCTGATCAAGATCCTGAAGCAATATCTCAGGGTCGAATATTCTTATGACAATTTTTTCTCCGAATGCAACAGGAAGAGTGGATACTCTTATCTCTATATCCTTGCCATTGTAATTTGTTTTTATTCTTCCATCCTGCGGTCTGCGCTTCTCAGCAATATCCATTCTAGAAAGCATTTTTATTCTGGAGATAATAGGCGCATGAATTGATTTAGGTATCGTATGTATGTAATGCAGTAATCCGTCTATTCTCAGCCGTACATGAGATTTTTCTTTTTTTGGTTCGATATGTATGTCACTTGCCCTCTGGTCAAATGCATAATGCAGAAGATATTCAACAGCATTGATTATATGATGGTCATTGGCCTCTATCTCGCCCTGCCCTTTGAGCTTCATATACTGCTCAAGATTGCCGAGTTCAAACCCGCTGTCCATCTCTGCCTCTGCCGCCTTCACTGACATCCTAAATCCGAAAAACTCGCGGATGATCTTGAGAATATCTGACTTGGAACTTAAAACAATCTTAATCTTGATCTTTCTTGCGCTTTTGAGACTTTCAACTGCATCGAGATTGAAAGGATCAGCAACTGCTATTGTTACAACACCGTCTTTTTCTTCTATTGGGATGAACAAATGTCTGAGTGCAAAAGGTCTTGATACGTGAGAGGTAATCACATCGAGATCAAGTTTTAACGGGTCAATTTTTCTATATTCCATATTCACTTCATCTGCAATAGCCTCTGTAATTGCATCTTCTGTTAGAATCCTGCCGTTCTTGCCAGGGATCTCAATATCAAATGAAGCGATTATTTCTGCAGGAAGGATTGAAAAGGTTGTTTGATGAAGTCTTCTCGGATGAGCGGTATCCTGTAATTTTTGTACCCTTATTTTTTGTACATTGCCCTTTGCAATGATATCCTTGTATTGATCATCTGAAATAAGCCCTCGTTTAAGCAGAACTTTCGCCGCAAATTCCAATGTAAAAACCTTCTCTCTTACCATGGGAATATTATACTAAAAAGCCTAAGAAGTGGTACTTATGAAATTACTGCCAGCCGATTGGTTCGTAGCCTTTTTCTTTAAGGCAGCGGTTCACAAAATTTTTATAAACAGGACTTGGTTTTGACGCCTTTGATATTCCTCGTATCAGACCAGCAGCAGCTCCGGTTGCAGAACCCACACCAGCGCCTTTTCCGACATTCCCCAAAACAGCTCCTCCGGCTCCGCCTATAACTGCGCCCGAAACTCCGCCTGCCGCAGTGCTTCCTGCAACATCGCCTCCGGGATTTTTCTGTACATATTCGCTGGCCAGAAGTTCGCACTCTTCGATGTCTTTCTGAGCCTGTTCTTTCCCGACTTCTTTTAAATAATTATTAGGATAAAGAACCGGTCCGCCCTGAGATGCGCACCCAGTCAAGGAAAAAAGAATTATTGAGAACAAAAGTGCGATTTGAAATATATTTTTCTTCTTTGCCATATTCTTAGAATGTACAACATCTTGCTGATTTTGTTAAATCAAATTTATTGCTCAAAATATTTCTTAAGATATTTCCCTGTATAAGATTCCTTTGATTTAATTAATTCTCCCGGTGTTCCCTCGAAGATAATCCTTCCGCCTTTTTCTCCGCCTTCTGGTCCTAAATCTATAATCCAGTCTGATAATCTTATGACATCAAGATTATGCTCTATAACTAGAACTGTATTTCCTGCATCTACAAGTTTCTGAAGCACGATAAGCAGCGCCTTTACGTCCCTGAAATGAAGTCCGACTGTGGGTTCGTCAAGGATGTATAAATACTGAGGTTTGTTTTTATTTGCAAAAGTTCCGGGACTTCCAGCGCCTATTAATTCTCCGCAAATCTTAATCCTCTGCGCCTCTCCTCCAGAGAATGTTGTTGCAGGCTGGCCAATTCTTAAATAACCCAGCCCTATTTCCTGCATAAGCGAGAGTCTGCTCTTTATCTGGAGAATGTCATGAAAAAACTCAGCTGCTTCATCAACCGTCATATTAAGGATATCATTTATGTTTTTCCCTCTGTAGTGAACATTCAAGGCTGCAGGTTTGTATCTCTTGCCGCTGCATTCTTCGCATTTTACATACAGGTCTTCGAAAAAATACATCTCCATTTTTTCATAGCCTTCACCCCTGCATGTCTCGCATCTTCCGCCTGGAACATTAAATGAGAAGAATCCAGGACTATATCCATGCGATCTTGACTCTAGCTGTTCTGAGAAAATCTTCCTTATCGAATCAAATATCTTAAGATACGTTACAGCATTTGAGCGCGGACTTTTTCCAAGAGATGTCTGGTCAATAAGTTTAATGTTTTTTATAAATTCAGCGCCCTGAATATCCCTGTAAGGCAGAGAGATTTCAGGTTCAACCTTAAAATGTCTTGCAAGCGCCCTGTAAAGTGTTTCTACAACAAGACTGCTCTTGCCTGAACCTGAAACACCAGTGACCGAAGTTAATGTGCCCAAGGGGATCTTCAGATCAACTGATTTAAGATTATTGCCGGAAGCGCCATAAAGCGTTAGATATTTTGTACGTGAAAGCGGATATGAAACTTTGGCTTTGTGAATCCAAATCTCTGAATTTTCAACGCCTTTGTTTTTTATGAATTCAGCTGTCAGGGTTTCACTCTTGAGAAAGTCTTTTATTGTCCCGGAGAAAATAACAGCTCCGCCTTTATGCCCTCCTTCTGGGCCGAGTTCAACTATCCAGTCAGAGGATTCAATAATTTCCCTGTCATGTTCTACAACGATTATCGTATTGCCAAGATCAGAAAGCTCCGCCATTATCTTTGCAATCCTTTCTGTATCCCTTGGGTGCAGACCAACTGTAGGCTCATCCAGCACATAAAGCGTTCCTGTCAGAAATGAACCAAGCTGGTTGGAAAGATTTATTCTCTGGTATTCTCCTCCCGAAAGAGTTTTACCCTGTCTGTTGAGGCTCAGATAATCAAGCCCAACTCTGCTTAGAAACTGAAGTTTTGAATTGATCTGTCTGAGAAGTTCCTTTGCTATATCTCTTTGAAAAAAACTCATGTCTGAATTTTTGAAAAATCCTACCATCTCTGAAATCGGCAGATCGCATAATTCAGCAATATCAAGATTTGAAATCTTATATGCCAGCGCTTCACGTTTCAGTCTTTTTCCTTTGCATAACGGACATATAACAGGCTTTCTGTATCTGCTCAGGAATACTCTCACATGAAGCTTATAACGCTTGCCCTCAAGCTCCTTAAAGAAATCATCTATGCCGTAAAAATCATCTGTCCCCTTAAAAAGCCTTTCTTTTTCATCAGCTGAAAGTTCATTGTAAGGTTTTTTAAGGCTTATCCCTGATTTTTTTGCGCCTGCAATAAGTTGTTTTCTCCACCACTTGTAGCCAGCCTTTTCCCATATATCAACTGCGCCTTCAGAAATAGAGATATATTTATCAGGCACAATGAGATCTTCATCATATATCAATGCATTTCCGAATCCCCTGCATTCAGGACATGCGCCCACAGGATGGTTAAAAGAAAAAAGAAGCGGTGAGGGTTCAGGAAGTTCAATATCGCATTCTTCACATGTATTTTCTGAACTGAAAATACGGATTATATTTTCAGCATTGATTATTATTACTTTAATCTTCCCATGTCCTTCTCTCCATGCCATCTCCACAGAGTCTGCAAGTCTGGGTTCATCTTTTATAACAAGCCTGTCCAGCACAACATCATAAGACTTTGTGCTTTCTGTTTGTTTTTTCGTCTTAATAACGGTTCCGTATTTTTCAGCTTCTGTTTGCAGTTCCAGTATTTCTCCATTGAGCCATATTCTCTGGAAACCCTGTTTTATCAGATATTCAGGAGATTTATTTGAATTGAAAATTATGACAGCCTTCTGTTCGTTGTATTTCTCTACAAGCTCTGAAGCAATCTGTGAGGCATCCCATTTTCTTATCTCTTTATTGCATTTTGGGCAGAATGGAACCGATATTTTAGAATAGAGAAGTCTTAGCAGATCGTATATCTCTGTGAGCGTTCCCACTGTTGAACGAGAACCCTTAACAGGATTTTTCTGCTCGAGCGCTATTGCAGGTCTTATGTTATGTATCGCATCAACATCAGGTCTGTCCAGTTTTTCAAGAAACAGTCTTGCATATGTTGAAAGAGATTCGATAAATCTCCACTGGCCTTCTGCAAAAACAGTATCGAATGCAAGTGATGACTTTCCAGAACCAGATACGCCTGTGACTGCAATTACTTTATTATGAGGTAGCCGGAGAGTAATGTTTTTGAGATTATTCTGCCTCGCACCCTCAATTATGAGTTCTTCCTGAGACATTTTGATATTTTAACATATGAAGGCTTTAGGAGAAGATTTACTCAGGCAGGAGTTGATCGAAGAGCTTGACTATCACAGTGTTTGATAAAACTCTTCCTTTTCTTGTAAGCATCAGGTTGTCTTCTTTTATTTCCAGATATTTTTCTTTTATCAGACTGCTCTTTGAAAGTTTCTGCAGATCGAGCCCATGTGTTTTTGCGCCGGTAAGACTTATCCCTTCTGTTTTTCTAAGTCCCAGAAATATGAATTCCTTTGCAGCTTCTGTTTCGGTAATCTTTGAAGCCTCTACTTGAGGCAGAATGTTGTTATTAAGATCTTCTATATATTTTTTTATATCAGCAAAATTTTTTGTTCTTGTGCCTTTTACAAATGAATGTGCTCCTGCGCCAACTCCAAGATATGCGCCTCTTTCCCAATAATTGAGATTATGAATGCATCTGTAGCCTGGGAATGAAAAATTAGAAATCTCATAATGCACATAACCTGAATCTCCAAGAAAATCTATTGTCCTGTCATACATTTTGAGAATACTATCCTCATTAGGCATCTTAAATCTTTTTGTTTCTATCAATCCGTAAAGCATGGTGTCTTTTTCAGGTGTCAGCTCGTAAGAAGAAATGTGGTAAGGCACAAACTCGATCGCATGAGCCAATGAATCATGCCACGTCTTTAGCGTCTGGCCTGGTATGCCGTAAATTAAATCGAGTGATAAATTATCGATCCCGTTTTTCTTTATCAATTTTATCGTCTTCAAGGCATCGTATGAATTGTGGATTCTTCCAAGAGTTTTCAGCTCATCATCATTAAATGACTGCACTCCCATGCTTATCCTGTTAACCCCAAATTCTACAAGTGAGCGAATCTTCGACTCGCTTATTGTCGCAGGATTAACCTCTACTGTTATTTCAGCAGAAGAAGAAATCTTATAATTCTCATTTAAGAATTTAAAAATCTTTTTAAAGCAGTTCTCCGTTAACAAAGAGGGGGTCCCTCCTCCGATATAAACCGCCTTCAATGCGCCTGCTGAATTTTTTCTCAAAAATAGTTCTTTGCAGAGCGCATTAACATAAGACTTGGATAAGGCTTCATTGTACGGCGCAGAAAAAAAATCGCAGTAACTGCATTTTTTCAGACAGAAAGGAATATGTATGTAGAGAAATTCAGCCTTCATAACAGATTTTAATCCTTATCCTTAATTCAGGGGGAATTTAAGGTTAGCGAATATTATAAACAAAATCAAACAAATTTAATATGATTTTTAGACTGTCCACAAACCGCTCTTGACAGCTCCATTTAGTTAACTTAAGATTCACTTAAGATGATAACTAGACACTTTGTATCGGAACTAAAACAGCTGCCTTTTATGCTTGGGAAATTAATAGGCGGTGTTATGACTGTAATTGGTTTTACCGGAGGTATATTTGTAATCACGAGAAAACCCGATCAATCATTGTCAGCAATAATCACCTTTTTTGCTGCTGGGATATTGGGTATTTGTATTTTTATTTTGTCTTCCAAGTTGCTCGAAAAACAGGTTAATAGAGATATCAATTCAGCGCCTGAACAAAAAGATCAAACTCAGGTCAATATCATCTCATGGATGACATTCTCAATTCTTATAGCAATTTTCTTATTAATTACATATATTATTATTAAATGAATTTAAAAAAGCTTTTAGTAATTTTATTTGTACTGCTGCTGCACAGCACGGCATTTGCCACTGCTCAGATCCCTGATTATATTGTTTATAAAGGTGAAACCCTCTCTATCTTCAGTAATCCTCTGGAATCATATTTCAGCACAAAAAACCCGCGGCCCAATAGTCTCTTTGTTTTTTCCTGCACTGCATGCTGGCGTGGATACGTTGCAACATGGAAAATCGAGGATGGGTACTTATATCTCACAAAAATATCCGAAGGAACATGCGGAAGCGACAGCAAGGAAATTCCTATATCAAAAATCTTTCATGAACAAAAGGCTCCGATAAAAGCAGTCTGGTTTAATGGAACATTACGCATCCAGCAGGGCAAGCTGTTACAGTATATCCATATGGGATATGGTTCTGTATATGAAAAAGAGCTGCTGTTGACTATAGAAAATGGCAGATTGATAAGAGAAGAAATAATAGACAACACAAAAAAACCAGAACAGTAAAAAATTCAATCAAAAAATGCATAAGCTTATAATCATTGGGGCAGGCGGATTCATAGGGGCAATACTCCGTTATATTATCAGCGGTAATGTGCAGATGCTCTCAAAAAGCATCTCATTTCCTTATGGTACTTTTGTCGTAAATGTCATAGGCTGTTTTTTTATCGGTCTCTTCTCCCAACTGTCTGAAACAAAAGGTCTGTTCTCTGATTCAACGCGCGCTTTTGTTTTTGTGGGAATCTTGGGGGGATTCACAACTTTTTCTGCTTTTTCAAATGAAACATTTAATCTGTTCCGCGACAGGGAAACAGCCCTGGCACTGATTAATATTTTTGGTCAGGTCATAATCTGTTTCGTCTCTGTCTGGTTAGGCAGATCATCAGCTTTTTTGGTATGGAGGTGACATATGGTTCTTCCTGAAGAAGGATATCTCCTCAGAATTTTCATAGGAGAAAGCGACAAACATGAAGGCAAACTACTCTACGAATGGCTTGTAATCAAAGCCAGAGAACTTGGACTTGCAGGCGCAACAGTCCTTCGAGGCATGACTGGTTTTGGAGCGCACAGCCGTCTGCACACCTTCAAGATCGAACGATTATCCGAAGATCTCCCTGTTATTGTCGAGATAGTCGATACGCAGGAAAAGCTTGAGAACTATTTATCCATAATAGACAATGTAATAAAAGAAGGCTTGGCTACGATGGAAAAAGCCCATGTGCGTTTTTATCGCAGTGGAGGCAAGAAATAAAATTTTAGGAATATGGAGGGGGTAAAACGATGAAACATGTCCGTATATTTTTTGCAATTATGATTTTATCTCAGTTTTTTTTAGCTCCGATTGCTTTCAGCCAAAACACCTTAAGCTCAGTTCCTTCTGCAACAAATCTAAATGGAACATGGAGAGGCACATGGTACAGTCCAAAGGGCTATGTTTATTTTGCAGAAATGCATTTAGATGTTTCGCCTGATGGAATTATCAGCGGCGATATCATTTGGACGATGAATAATTCTCCGCAAGACTCTGACATTACGAAAATAGGATTAAAAGGAACCGAATATATCAGGGGAACTTACAACACTCAAAGCAGAGTGCTGATTTTTGAAGGCTACAGAAAAGACGATCCGAATATTGTAATCGGCTTAGATAAATACAGACTGATACTCTCGGATAACAATCAGGTAATCGGAGGCATAACTTCAAATCATGGTGACTGGCGCGGACTTTTCTCGCTGGTAAGAGTGCTTAAGTAATATAGTTGTAAAAATACAAATTAAATGCAAATGCCTGCTACCAAGCGAAATCTGCTTCTGCATCTGAGCATATCCATCTTGCTTTATATTATTTTCGCATCGTTTGATATCCTGCTAACATTAAAAGGGATTGACGGCGATATACATATGGAAGGCAATCCTGTTCTAAGGCATATGATGACCAGCTTCGGCATAACAGCAGGACTGATTTTAGGAAAAGGCATTGTCCTCTCATTAGCAGCGCTGACAGCGGTCGTGTGTTATATCGGCATTCATAGAGACTCTGACTGGGTATATTATCTGGCGCTTACGCGCATGACTAAAAACTGGTTAAAGAGAAAAAAAAGATACTGGATCGCTTTTCTGCCGCTTTATCTTATTGCATTTTCACAGGCAGTTGCAGCAGGCATGTGGGTGCATCTTTTGGCAGGATGAAATCAACAGCGCGATTACTTAACCTTCAAAACTGCGAGAAAAGCCTCTTGAGGAAGCTCCACTCTCCCAACCTGCTTCATCCTCTTTTTGCCCTCTTTCTGTTTCTCTAGAAGTTTTCTCTTTCTTGTTATGTCGCCGCCGTAGCATTTTGCCAAGACATCTTTTCTCATTGCCTTTACAGATTCGCGCGCAATGATCTTATTTCCGATTGCTGCCTGTATAGCGACTTCATACATCTGCCTCGGGATTATCTCCCTTAGTTTTTCTGTCAGCTGTCTTCCTTTATAGTAAGATTTCTCTTCGTGAACAATAAGAGAAAGAGCATCCACAGGCTCTCCATTCAAAAGTATGTTCAGCTTTACAAGATCTGATTCCCTGTAGCCAAGAAAATCATAATCCATCGATGCATATCCTTTTGACACAGACTTAAGCCTGTCATAAAAATCCCAGAGTATTTCGTTTAAAGGGAGTTCGTACTCTACTTTTATCCTGTCTTTGCCTATGTATGCAAAACTCTTTTGGACTCCTCTTTTCTCCTGGCAGAGATCAAGGATCGGTCCTATGAAATCCTGAGGAACAAAAAGGGTCACGACAACATAAGGCTCTTCGATCATCTCATACTTATCAGGAAGCAGAGCGGGGTTATCAATATATGTTTTTTCTCCTTTTGCATTTGTGATCCTGTATACAACTGTCGGAGCAGTGCTGAGCAGTGAAAGGTCAAACTCTCTTTCGAGTCTCTCTTTGATAATGTCCATGTGAAGCAGTCCCAAGAAACCGCATCTGAAACCAAAACCAAGCGCAAGCGATGTCTCAGGCTCAAAACTGAAAGAGGAATCATTGAGTACAAGCTTGTCAAGCGCATCTCGCAAATTTGCATACTGATGCGGAATTGTCGGATACAATCCGCAGAAGACCATCGGCTTAATGTCTTTGTAACCCGGACATGGTGTTGACGCAGGATTAGAGACATCGGTTATTGTATCTCCGATCTTTGTATCTGTAACGCTTTTCATTCCTGCGATTACATAACCGACTTCTCCGGAAGAAAGTTTCTCGGCAGGCGTAATTCTAGGTGTAAAAATCCCAACCTGTCCTACTTCGAACACTCCTCCTGCTGCCATCATCTTTATTTTCTGTCCCGGCATTATAACTCCTTCAAATACCCTGACAAGCACAATAACTCCCTGATAATTGTCAAACCACGAATCGAATAGCAGCGCCTTCAACGGCTTTTCATCGCTGCCTTTTGGTGAAGGTATTTTTTTAACAATTGCCTCAAGAATCTCTTTTGTTCCGATTCCTTCTTTTGCACTCGCAAGTATTGCATCAGAACAATCAATGCCGATTGCGTCTTCTATCTGTTCTTTTGTCTTTTCAGGGTCAGCGCTCGGAAGATCTATCTTGTTTATTACCGGAATAATCTCGAGATTGTGTTCTACTGCAAGATATGCATTGGCAAGTGTCTGGGCCTCAACTCCCTGGGAAGCATCAACAACAAGAAGCGCGCCTTCGCATGAAGCCAGGCTTCTTGACACCTCATACGAGAAATCAACGTGTCCGGGTGTGTCTATTAAATTAAGGATATATTCATTGCCGTCATCAGCCTTGTAAAGGAGACGGACTGAATGTGCTTTTATTGTAATGCCCCTTTCTCTTTCGAGATCCATTGAATCAAGCACTTGCTCCATCATCTCCCTTGAACTGAGCGCGCCTGTATATTCAAGGAGCCTGTCCGCAAGTGTGGACTTACCATGGTCAATGTGGGCTATGATTGAAAAGTTGCGTATTTTCTTTGGCATAATTGTTATTCCGTTTTAATTTAGCTTTATAGTCTATCATAAAATATTTATTTGTTTTATTAAACACTTGCCAGACATCCAATAATCATCTAAAATTGTTATATGTCAATAGAAAAATTATTATTGATAATCGAATCAGTGCTGCTTCTATTTACAATAGTACTCATCCTTTACAGCCTGAAAGAAGGCAAAAGCAGAAAGCACCTGCTTGTTGAAGTTAAAAGGGCGGTCAAGATTCTCTCCAGACAGGAATATTTTTTTGCAGTAACTGAATCCATGATGAATGCCAATTCCTATGTCATTGGATGCATTACAGGCAGGCTTCCCCTTGGTGAAGACAGGAAAAGGACAAAAACTTTAATGAACAATATCGAGAAACTAACAAAGAAAGGCATTGTTGTTAAATATCTCGTGCCAAAATTTCCTGACAGACTGCATATCGGCTATCTATATTCAAAAGCCGGCGCAGAGGTAAGATACAGCGCATACCCTCTAGCCCATGATTTCCGCTATATAGTTATTGATGACAGGCTTACAATAATCGGCGTTCCTGCAAGCACAGGCGAAAAAGAGGCAACAAAAAAAGGTCATAAGATACCTTCTGAAGGCCTTGCATCAATCTTAAAAGAACACTTTCATTCCTGCTGGGACAGCAATATAACTCATAAAGAATATCTGCAAAAAGTACTCAAGCAAACAGGAGCAACCCCGAGCCTTCTTGCAAAGGAACTTCAGATAGAGGAAAAAGAATTAAGACAGTTTATTGAATCTGCGGCTCAAGCTGAACAATCCTCTTAGACTGTCATCTAATCATATTTTGTGATAGTATTGGCTTATAGATTACGCCTTTTGTTTCAGACGCTATAAATTACAGATAGATTTCCCATAAATGTAAGGAGGAAAGCTATGAAAAAAATCTTTAGCAGACGTCATTTTTTAAAAACAGCAGGAGTTATAACTGCTGCTGCTGCTCTGGATGGGATCCCTCATTATCTTTTTGCAGATGAACAGAGGATCGCGAAATTTCCTCAAAAGACGGATTTGATCCTTCTGACCTCAAACCCGCCGCAGCTTGAAACACCTTTAAAGTATTTTAAAGAATTACTAACGCCAAACAACGCGCTATTTGTGCGCTGGCATATATCAGAAATACCGTTCTCAGTAGACCTCAATGAATGGAGGCTTATCATAAACGGAAATGTAGACAAAGAACTAAAGCTTTCCATGGAAGATCTGAAAAAATTTCCGCAGATTTCTTATACAGCAGTCATCCAATGTTCAGGAAATGGAAGAAGTTTTTTTGAACCCAGAGTTTTAGGCGGACAGTGGAGAAACGGCGCAATGGGTAATGTGCAATGGAAAGGAGCTCGTCTTAAAGACATCCTTAACAGTGCAGGACTTAAACCTGATTCTGTTGATATAAGCTTTAACGGCCTCGACAGTGCAGAGCTGCCTGAGACACCGGATTTTTTGAAGAGTCTTCCTGTGGATAAAGCTCTTGAAGATGATATTATGGTCGCATATGAGATGAACGGTGAACAGCTCACAATGCTGAACGGATTTCCTGCTCGCCTTATTGTGCCGGGATGGTACGCAACATACTGGGTGAAGTCATTGAATAATATCACTGTGTTGTCTAAGGAGTTTACAGGCTTCTGGATGAAAACCGCTTACAGAATTCCTGCTAACCCCTGTGGTTGTATTCCAGGCGGCACTGATCCAAAGAAAACAATCCCGATCAATAGAATGACAACGCGCTCTGTCATTGTTGACCCTGCATCTCAGACTGTGATAAAGGCAAAGAATCCTGTGACAGTCATGGGGATAGCATTTTCAGGCGGATACGGGATTAAAGATGTGATAGTTTCTACTGACAACGGTAAGACCTGGAACGAAGCATCACTCGGTAAAGATATGGGGAAATACTCGTGGGTTCAGTGGTTCTATCAGTGGAAGCCGCAAAAACCTGGAAACTATACTTTGATGGCGCGGGCAACCAACAGCATCGGCGAATCACAGCCGTTCGATAGTCTTTGGAATCCTGCGGGCTACCTATGGAATAAAATAGAAAAAACCACTGTGGTAGTCAGATAAGGAGGAGCCAATGAAAAAGATATTTATAATTTCTCTCATCTTAATCATGAGCGCTGTTTTCATTGCTGCCCGGTATTCATATTCGCAGGGAACGAAACTTACGATTGATCTGCCCGAGATCAAGGTAGAACTTAAGAATGCCTCAGGAGTGGAAACAGTTAAACATCATTGCAGCGTCTGCCACAGTCTTGACTATATAACCATGCAGCCGAATCCTTCACGTATACAATGGGAAAACACAGTCAATAAAATGATTAAGACATTTGGAGCTGACATACCGGATAAAGATGTCCCGACAATAATAAATTATTTAGTAACAGCTTACAGCAAAGGAAAATAAAAAAGAGATTTAAATTTAATTAAAATTAAAGCAGCTTATCGAGTCCTCCGCCCAAGCCGCCTAATCCTCCGAATCCCGGGATATTAAGGCCTCCGGTAAGCTTGGACATTTCCTCGTTCATCATCTCTTGTGAACGTCTTACTGCTTCATTTACTGCTGCAATTATAAGATCCTGAAGCATTTCAATATCATCCGGATTTACAACATCCTTCTCGATTTTTATAGAAACTATTTCTCCGCTGCCATTAGCAGTAACAGTCACCATTCCTCCGCCGGCAGATGCCTCAACATTTTTTGCTTTTGCTTCTTCTTTCATTTTCTGCATCTCGGCCTGAAGCCTCTGTGCCTCGCGCATTATGTCGCCTAACATTTTTTTAGACATCTTTTAATTTCCTCCTATTATATGTCAAATGAATTATCGTCTAATTTTCTTTAATCTTCACATCAACAATTCTTCCGTCAAACAAATCGACTATTTCTTTTACTGCAGGATCTGCGATTACCTTGTCCTGAAGATCTTGTTTGCGTACAAGTTTTCTTGTTTCAGTATGTATCTCGATCTTTACAGCGTTTCCACGAATATCCGAGGCAATGCCTTCGATAAGAGAGGAATTCTTTTTTATAGCATCAGCAAAAATTTCAGCCTCGCTGCTGTTGAATGTGAGTTTCAATATATTGCCGCTCAGAACAGGTTTCCCCTTTTCGAGCTTTGATGAAATTCTTGGGTCATCGATCTTGTTTAAGATTGCATCAAGAAGTGACTTTCCATCTTCGATATTTTCAGGATTTAGTGTTTTTTTTAAATCCTGCTCCGCGACAGGCGGCCTGACTGTCTTTGGTTCTTCTTTTGAAACAGGCTGAGGCTGAATGTTTGAGCCTAATTCTTTTACAAGCCTGTCTATATTTTCTATTGCTTCTTTTACGGGTTTTAAACTTGAAAGGAAACTTGCCTTGATAAGCGCCATCTCCAGCGCTACTCTCGGGGAAAAAGCAGACCTTGCATCTGATTCTGCTTTTATAATCTCTGCCATAATTAGCGTGAGGATGTCAGTGTTTACATCAGGCAGGATATTCTTCACTGCCTTTATTTCATTCTCAGCAAGTTCCAGTATATCTTCCGGATTCTTAACAATCTTTGCAACGAGAAGACTCCTGAAGAATTCGACAAGGTCTTTTGCAAATGTTTTTAGATCAACTCCCTTATCCACAAGCTCTGCAATCATCTTAATGATCTCTTCCCTGTCCCCATTGATTGTCGCAGATGCAACTTTCGAGAGCATCGTAATATCAGTTACGCCTAGCAGATCTTTTACCTCATCTTCATTTATGTCTGATGAGAAAGATGCAATCTGGTCAAGAATCGTCAGTGAATCTCTCATGCTTCCGTCAGCAGCCCTTGCAATCATCTCAAGAGCTGAATCAGTGATATTTATCTTCTCTGATGTTGTTATATGCTTAAGCCTATCCTTTATCTTGTGAACTGATATCCTTCTGAATGGGAAATGCTGGCACCTTGAAAAAATTGTTACTGGTATTTTTTTTGGCGCTGTTGTTGCGAGAACGAAGACCGCATGTGGAGGAGGTTCCTCAAGAGTTTTTAAGAGCGCGTTAAACGCAGCAACAGAAAGCATATGCGCTTCATCAATTATATATATCTTGTTTTTGCCTCCTAAAGGCGTGTACTTAACTTTCTCCCTCAGATCTCTGATATCATCAACGCTATTGTTGGAAGCTCCGTCTATTTCCATAACATCAATGGCTGTCCCTTCTTTTACTGATATACATGATCCGCATATGCCGCATGGATTATCTGTCGGGCCTTTTTCACAGTTAAGAGCCTTTGCAAGAATTCTTGCAGTAGTTGTTTTCCCGACTCCTCTAGGACCTGAAAAGATATATGCATGCGCGATCTTATTCTGTGATATGGAATTTTTGAGGATCTTGATAATAGGTTCCTGACCAGTAAGGTCTTCAAACCCCTGGGGTCTCCATTTTCTTGCAAGCACAAGATAGCTCATATTCCTGCTTTCATAATAACACTATAATTCTGTTAAAGAATTTAACTGCTTGTCCTGTCGATTATAAAAATTTTGAGTCTGTTTGTTCTATTCATAATTTAAAAATTTATTGAATTAAATAAATTTTGAACAATGTTTTCATTTTTAACACTAATTTTTTTTATTTTACTCCAACCAGGAGACAACTTGCTGCGGCACCCAGAGTAAATGCTTACCATTGCTTCCTTCCGGACCTGGCGGAGTTCACACCACTCTGCTGCGCAGGGCTGTCCCCTGGCTGCAATAAAATAGTGAATAATTGCTGCAAATCAATTTTAATAAAAAATATTATTCACACGGTATGTGCAGTATTTTAGCACAAGAAAATTTATTTAACATTCATATGTCGAAGTTAAAACAATCTAAATCAAAAACGAGGGATTATGTAAGTCACATGGATTTGCTTTCTGTGTTTTCTTGTTATATCCACAGGTTCCATTGCATGCTATGAGTTCTGAAACATATTTATTTGCAGGGCTGTTTTTGATCTTATGAGGCGGATCAACTTGAGCGATCCTGCCGTGTTCATAAATGATTATTTTGTCAGCAATCATATCCGCTTCTTCAAAGTCATGCGTCACAAGAAAAACAGGAATGCTGAAATTGTCTCTAATCTCACGCAGAAAGTTTCTCATCTCTAAACGAAGAGGCCTATCAAGCGCGGAAAAAGGTTCATCCAGCAAAAGCATTTTCGGACGGCGTATCAATGACCTCGCAAATGCCACTCTCTGCTTTTGTCCGCCGGATATTTCAGAAGGATATCTGTTTTCAAGTCCTGTAAGTTTAAACGCTCGGATCATCTCGTGCGCCTTGTCCAGCTTTTCATTTTTGGGAAGATCTACTGCGCCGTAAATAATATTATCTAAGACTGTCATGTGCGGAAAGAGCGCCAGATCCTGAAACACATAACCGAAAGGCCGCTTATGCGGACGAAAATTTATTCCTGATGAGCTGTCAAAATATATAATATCATCTAAACTAATATTCCCTTTGTCAGGTTTCATAAGACCTGCTATCAGCTGGAGAGTCATTGATTTGCCGGCTCCTGAAAAACCGAAGAGCACAGCCAGCTCATTGCCGATCTGCCATTCTACATCAAGGAAAAAATCATTGATCTTTTTCTGAAGTCTGATCTTAACTCTCATTTATATAATCCTTTTCGCATATCTGTTAGCAATGTATAAAAATACTCCGGACATTAATGTCATGAGCAAGACCATAAAATGCGCCTTGGTCCATTCGCCGCCGGATGCAAGGCTGTAAATCGCGATCGGCATCGTATCTGTTCTGCCGGGCAGATTGCCTGCAAGCATTAGTGTTGCTCCGAATTCTCCCATTGCGCGTGCAAATGACAATACAGTGCCTGCAACAATCCCGCGCTTCGCAAGAGGGAGAATTACTTTTAATGCGGTATCGAACTCAGAGTGTCCGAGTGTGAATGATGCGTTGATAAGGCTCTTGTCAACAGATTCAATCGCAGCCCTTGCAGTCTTTATCATCAGAGGCAGGGCTACAATAAAAGAAGCCAGAACAGCTGCATACCATGTGAACATTATAGTCCAGCCTGTCCATTCATAAATCAGTCTGCCGATAAAGCCGTTTCTTCCGAAGATTACGATAAGATAGTAACCTGTTACAGTAGGAGGAAGAACCAGTGGCAGAGTGAAAATAACATCAAGCATTTCTCTGCCCTTGAAGTTTTTTCTAGCGAGAAAATATGCGATCGGGATTCCGACAAGCATAATAAGCGCCGTTGACACTGATGCTACCTGCAATGAGAGACGGACTGAAAAAAGAATTGAATTGTCCATTGTTTTTATTTAATGGTCTTAAAACCGTACTTTTCTAATATTTTTCTGCCATCCTGCGACAGCACCAGAGATATAAAAGCCTTTGCTTCTGTTTCGTTCTTTGTTCCCTTAACAACTGCGATTGGATAAACAACCGGTTTGTGGCTTTCAACTGGCGCAATAGTAATTACCTTGATCTCATTTGATCTGGCAACAACATCGGTTGAATATACAATCCCCGCGTCAACTTCTCCGCGAGCAACGTAATCCAGCACCTGCCTGACGTTTTCTGCATATATAAGTTTATCCTTTATCAAAGGAATTATCTTATAAAAATTTAAGGTCTCTTCTGCATATCTGCCTGCCGGAACAGTTTTTGGATTTCCTAGAGCGATCTTTTTTATTTCCGCTTTGTTCAAACCCTCAAAAGATTTGAGCACTGCTTTTGAACCGGCGGGAACTATTAAAACAATACTATTAGCGGCAAAGTCTGCGCGAGTCATGGATATGATCAGCTCACGTTTTCCTAATTCATCCATATCTTTTTGAGACGCAGACGCAAAAACATCCACCGGAGCGCCGCCGATAATCTGTCTCGCAAGGTCGCCCGATGCAGCGAAATTAAAGATGCACTTCGCGCCGTATTTAGCCTCATAGAGCCTTCCTATTTCTTCAAATACATTTTTTAAACTTGCTGCGGCCGAAATGGTAATGTCTTTTACTGGATCTGCAGATAAATTAGATGGGACGAGTAAATAAATAAAAAAAACAACCGCGAAAAATCTTCTTAGCTTTTTCATTGCCCGCATTTTTCACCCTCCTTAAAATCCATAAATTCCACCTTCCCAGTCATAGCCGTAATATACAGAAAGGAATAACCAAATGTCAAATATTACATCTTAAAATCCAGCTGACAAGCCTTTTCACCATTTCTTCGCCGCTATATTATCATAGGAATAAATATCCTTCAGCATAAAAGGGGTTCCCTCCTCCATAGATTCATGGAGGAGGGTGAAAAGGGGTGGCATGAATAGACACTTAGCAGAAGGTCCTTTATTTTTTAAGCCACTCCTGTGGAACAACATATTCTCCGCCGACAGGCCTATTTTCTCCTATATAAGCAAATACCTCATCAGGCGACATGAAATAATGATATTTCCTGTATATTGCCTTGCCCTCTTCTGATAAGACAAAATCAATGAGCTTTTTGACAAGTTCCATGCAATCAGATGAACCAGGGGAATAGATATAACCCTGTTTTTCAAGAATTATATGCGAAGGAAGATAGCCTGAGCCTCCAAACATGAAACCCTCCTTTTAAACGTTATATTATACTAGCTATAACGATTGAAAATTTTTTTAAAACTTCAGATTTTTCGCCTCATTCTTTAAAAATCCCTTAAATCTCTCATGAAGTCTCCAGAATATTTCAATCGCTCTTTTTCCTGCATTTGTAAGTTCTGCACCCCCGCCGTCTCTGCCTCCTGTAGAGGTTTCAACCAAAGGTTTTTTTGCCTGACGGTTAAGGGAATCCACAAGCTCCCATGCATGCCTGTAAGACATCTCCATGGACTTTGCTGCCTCTGATATTGAACCGTATTGTTTTATCCTTTCAAGAAGGATAACCCTTCCATAACCCAGAAATGTTCCACTTTCCCCTTCAATCCATATACTACCTTTAAGTGCATAGCTGTTTTTCTTTACAGCGCTGTCAGCAGGTTTTTTATCCTTTTTAGACGGTTTGAATTTTGGTTTTGATGTTTTCATGAGCGTAATATACAAAAAGGAATAACCAAATGTCAAACAATATTTTCAATTAAAATTAAAACTACAAAAATATGTTTACTGTTGATAAGCGCCCAAACCTATCTGCGCCAGGCTTGCCTTTAGCGCCTGTGGAATTGCTTCAGCTGGCGCGCCACTTGAGCATTTTTACAAGCGCGACAGCGTTATTGTGTTCTTTATCCGAAGCAGAATAAAGCAGAGTTACTGTCTTATTCTTTTTAATTATGCTTTTAAATTCCTC
>JAJFTJ010000001.1 GCA_021373015.1 Nitrospiraceae bacterium | reverse complement strand
CATTCCAAATATTGAACATTACTTTTTTGAGCTCTTCAATATCAGTTTTTGCAAGTTTCCAAGGTTCTTTTTGTGCTATGTAATTGTTAGCATCGCTTATGATATTCCAGATATTTTCAAGAATACGACTGAAACTTAACTGTTGCCACAAATCAGATCGATGTGCATTTACACTTGCTTTAATACAATTTTCAGCAAAAGGATTTATCACAGACGTATCTTCTTTGGGAATATTTATTTTGCCCTCAAAATATTTTTCAGCCATTGCAATGAATCTGCTTAATAGATTCCCAAGATCATTTGCAAGATCAGTATTGATACGGTTAATCAATGCCTGCTCTGAAAAATCTCCGTCCAATCCAAAAGGCACTTCTCTGAACAAAAAATATCTGAATGCGTCAGCCCCGTATTTTTCTACCATCAGATTAGGGTCTACGACATTTCCAACAGACTTGGACATTTTTTTGCCTTCAACAGTCCACCAGCCGTGTGCGAATAAATTTTTCGGAAGCGGCTTTTTTAATGCCATAAGCATCGTCGACCAGTAGACAGCATGTGTTGTGAGAATATCCTTTCCAACAAGATGATGACTGGCAGGCCACCATGCGTCAGCAGGTTCTGATAGATACTTTGTGGCTGAATAATAATTCACCAAAGCATCAAACCAGACATAAGTAACAAAATCCTTGTCAAAAGGGAGTTCTATGCCCCATGAAAGCCTTTTCTTAGGTCTTGATATGCAGAGGTCTCCAAGTTCTTTGTGCTTTAAAAATCCAAGAACTTCGTTCCTTCTTGTTTCTGGAAGGATATATCCCGGTTTATCTTCGATGTTCGGATTATCTTCGATGTATTTAATAAGCTTTTCCTGATACTTTGACATCAGAAAAAAATAATTATCTTCTTCTATGTGTTCAACAGCTCTTCCACAGTCAGGACACTTTGAGTCAACAACTTCTTTTTCTGTCCAGAATCTCTCATCAGGAGTGCAGTAGCAGCCTGAATATGTTCTTTTTACAATCTCACCTGTGTCATGCAATTCTTGAAGAATGTTCTGAACAACCTTAATATGCTCTTTATCCGTTGTCCTTATAAAGGAGTGCTCTGATATATTAAGTTTCTTCCAGAGATTCTTAAAATTTTCGAACATGAGATCTGCATGTTCTTTTGGTGTTCTCCCTTTTTCAAGGGCTGCTTTTTCAACCTTTTGTCCATGTTCATCAGTGCCTGTTAAAAAAAACACTTCTCTACCCATCAATCTGTAATATCTTGAAAGTATGTCTGCTGCTATGGTTGTATATGCATGGCCAATGTGAGGAACATCATTAACATAATAAATTGGCGTTGTTACGTAGAATTTTTCTTTCATTTCTTGTGTTTTTTCCATGGCCACTTTTTAAATTTTTTGTTGTTCTTATCTGCTTGATTATCTTTAGCTGCATCTGGATTTTTAGAAACAGCAGACTGATCCTTATACGTTTTTGTTTCTCCATTTAAATCTGTGTTTGAGTGTTGATTTACATCGATAGAAATCGCATCGCCTGTTATAACACTTGTGTCTTCGATAACAGGGCTTCCATTCCTGTCCTCAGCGCATTCATATCCAAGACAGCACATCAATCTCCCGCATATACCTGACAGCTTGCTCATATTCAGCACAAGTTCCTGTTGTTTAGCCATTTTGATCGATATAGGTTCAAATGAGACAAGAAATGTCTTGCAGCACAGCTCTCTTCCGCACATGCCAAAACCGCCGACTATTTTTGCCTCGTCCCTTACCCCAATCTGCCTCATCTCAATTCGGGTCTTAAACTTTGCAGCAAGGTCTTTAACGATTTCTCTGAAATCTATTCTCCCGTCTGCGGTAAAGTAAAAAACAAGTCTTTTCTTATCAAGAGTTGATTCTATTGAGATAAGTTTCATTGGAAGTTCGCGCGCTTCGATCCTCTCAAGACAGTATGTCCTTGCCTCTTTTTCAAAACTTTCATTGTCTTGTTTATGCTTGAAATCTTCCTCAGTTGCCTTTCGCAAAATCTTTTTCAGTTCTTTCCCGTGACTTCCTATAATGTGTCTTTCAGTTACCACTTTTCCAATGCTCAAGCCAAGCTCTGACTCGACAATAGCGTATTCTCCTTTGATAAATTCTATCGAATCATCAACCTCAAAATCATATACCTTGCCGCCTTGTTTAAATTTTATTCCTATTACATCTGGCATCTTATGCACTCCTCTTGTTATCTAGAGACGATTTCCCCTGCATGTTCTTGCTGAAGCTTGCACACAGGTAATTCCATGTTACTGCCTTATTAAGATTAAACTTAAGATACGTCTTAAGCAGGGCTACCCTTGAATAAAGCTCAAGCATAGCATCAATGCTCATCGAGCCAGACATGCCTTTGACCGCATTTCCTATATCTGCATTAACAAGCATATCATCTTTATTCATTATTTTTTGAATAGCCATGTCTCTTATCAATATTGAGACAGAATCGAACCACTTCTCCATTTCTTCTTTGTCAGCCCAGACTCCTTTATCTTCCCAATCCAGCATTGCCTTGATAACCTTAATGCACGAATTTCTTTCCTCAATAAGATCGTCTGATACTGTAAGCCCCGGCCGTCCCATAGAAAGCCTTGCAAGAGTCAAAACCTGTTTTTCAGCTTTAAGGTTTTTACCTTCAGCTCTTATTATTACTGCCCTGCACATCTCAGGAGATAATGAAGAGAAATTTATCCTCGAACATCTTGACCTTATAGTCTCAGGCAGTCTGTCAGGGCTTGATGTAATGAGAATTATCGTGCTCCTGTGCGGAGGCTCTTCCAAGGTTTTTAAAAATGCATTTGCTGCAAATGAATTCATGGTCTCAGAATCATCAACTATCACAATCCTTCTTTTGCCTTCATAAGGCGCAAACGACAGGGTTTCCTCTATGTTCCTTACTTCCTCAACACATATCTCTCCTTTTTCAGGCGATATAATGAGAAAATCAGGGTGTGTTCCTGCGTCAATCTTTCTGCAGGATGCGCATTCATCGCAGGAGTCGTCTTCTTTGGGATTTTTGCAGTTCAGAACTTTTGCAAAATTAATCGCAGCAGTTTTTTTGCCAATACCTGATTCTCCGGCAAAAAGATATGCTGAAGAGATCCTGTCCCTCTTAATTGTGCCGAGCAGGATATTAATCTGTTTTTTATGTCCTATAATGTCTCTGAGCGCCATATTAGAAAATCAAAGATTGGTTACTTACAAATATTCCCGTATTAGTTACTATTGAATTATAACTTTACTCTAAATACCTTGACAAGTATAAGAGACTTGATTTGCAGCTCCTTCGCAAATTATAGTAAGAAGGCAAAACCATGAACAATAAGATAAGCATAAAAATCTATTATGACGACACAGATGCCGGTGGAGTTGTCTACTATGCAAATTATCTCAAATATCTTGAGCGTTCAAGGACAGAATTTTTTCAGGGATACAACATTAATGTAGCCGAATATCATGAAAAAGGCTGCATGTTTGTAGTGGCACATGTGGATATAAGCTACAAACAATCTGCAAGGCTTGGAGACATCATTGATATCACATCAGAGATTGCTGAACTGAAAAATGCCTCGCTGATAATTAAACACCGCATATTCAAAGGGGATAAACTCCTTATAGAGGCTCAGGTCAAACTTGCATGCGTGAACAAAGAAGGCAGGGTTCAAAAATTTCCGGATGAATTTAAAAAACTTTTACTGAATGAGACTTAATATTTCAGGTCTGCTTTTTTCTGATCTGCCACAACAGCAAGCACAAAATTCTCAGAGTCAAGATACTTTTGAGCAGTCCTTAATACATCTTCCTTTGTAACAGCATTTATTGATGAAATATATTTGTTGTCATAATCAGCGCCAAGATTATAGAATTCAATCATTGCAAGGAAATCAGCAATCTTTCTGTTTGTCTCAAGTCTGCGCGGGAAACTTCCTGTAAGATATGCCTTTGCATCAGAAAGCTCATCATCACTTACAAGATCTTTTTTTATCTTCTTTATTTCTTTCAATATCTCTTCAACCACAATATTCGCAGATTCATTCTTTGTCTGCGCCGTTACCTGAAAAGCGCCTTTTTCTTTGCTCGGGATAAAATAGCTGTGTATATCATATGCAAGTCCCATATCATCTCTCACCTTCTGCATAAGCCTCGACGAAAAACCTCCGCCGCCGAGAATATAATTCATAACTGAAAGCGCATAATAATCAGGATTGTCCCTGCTGATGCATAGATGACCAAGCATTATTGTCGCCTGTGTGACATCTTTTTCGATTTTTATTACTTTCTGTATTTTTTCTTCAGGCATCGGATTAATGCGTTTGTCTGGCAGCTGAAGGGACTTCCATGTGTCAAAATATTTTTTTATAAGTGTGTCGAGATCTGATTGCTTTAGATCACCGACAACAGAGAGTATCGCATTGTTGGGAAGAAAATAATCTGAATGAAATTTAAGAATATCTTTTTTTGTAATTGCTGATATGGTTTCAACAGAGCCTTCAACCAGTCTCCCATATGGATGTTCTCCAAAAACAGCATTATTGAATGCGCGGCTGGCAAGAAAAGACGGGTCTTCTTCTTCTCGTTTCAAAGAACCTTTTATCATATCTTTTTTTCTGTTTATCTCTTCCTGAGGGAAAACAGGATTCAGGATTATATCTGAAAACAGCTCAAATCCTTTTTCAATGTCTTTTTTAAGTACTGACAATGTTATTGTTATGTAATCGCTTCCTGCAGAGGCATTCAGGGATGAACCTATAAATTCTATCTCTTCCCTTATCTCAGATGCCTTTTTTGTTTTTGTGCCTTCATCAAGAAGTTTTGCTGTAAGGTGAGCAAGTCCTGCTTTTTCTTTTGATTCGTCAAGAATGCTTGTTTTAATGATCATTGTGACCATAACAACAGGCAGGTTATGTTTCTCTGATTGAAGAACTGTAAGTCCATTATCCAAAACCGTCTTTTTTACATCAAGAGCAAAGACATTAGAAGTTAGTGAATAGCAGAAAGTGAACAGGAACAACAGAAAAAATACTACTTTAAGTTTTCTTAGCCTTTCACTTCTCATTTTTCACTCCCGATCGTTTTTGTCGGAATTAATATTCCGACAGTTCTGTTGTCTTCAATAAGATATTTACTAGCTGTTTTCATTACATCCTCTGCCGTAACTTTTCTTATTCCTTCGAGATATTTCTCCTTGAGTTTCCAACTGCCCATGATCTCAAACTGTCCTGTTATCATCCCCTGATAAAATATCGAATCCTGCCCCATTATAAAGCTCGATTCTATCTGATTTTTTGCCTTCTGTATCTCCATGTCTGACGGTGGTTTTTTTATTATCATCTCTATTTCAGAGTAAAGAACAGATTCTATATCTTTTATATTCTTTCCCGGCGCTGCTGTTGCAGCAATCATAAACAAATACGGATCTATGTTAAATCCCGAATAATCAGCATCCGCAGACAATGCCAGCTTTTTTTCATACACAAGTGATTTATAGAACCTCGAGCTTTTTCCTCCTGAAAGTATCATTGCAAGCAGATCAAGCGCATAGCTGTCTTCTGAGGAAAAATTCGGCGTGTGGTATACAGCAATAAAATATGGAAGCTCCGCATCTCTTTTAAGGGATATTCTTCTTTCTCCCTTCTGGTTCTCTTCCTTTGCCACAACAGACTTTCTGTCATTGACAGGAACAATGCTCCCAAATGATTCTTTTATTTTTTCGATTATTTTGTCTGGATTAACATCGCCTGCAACAACAATGAACGCATTATCAGGAGAATAATATGCCCTGTAATAATTGTACAGGTCATCTTTTTCGATTGAAGAGACATCCGCCATCCACCCGATAACAGGCCATTGATATGGATGTGATTTAAATGCGCCAGCCACAACCTCTTCATAAAGCATATTCTGAGGGTCGTCTTCATAACGCATTCTTCTTTCTTCCATCACAACATTTCTCTCGGCAATAACCTCTTTAGGGTCCATTACAAGATTTCTCATCCTGTCTGCCTCAAGTTCTATCGAAATATCTATCCTGTCTGAAGAGAGTGTCTGAAAATACATTGTGTAGTCTTTTGTCGTGAACGCATTATCACTGCCGCCATTTTTCTGCACTATTTTTGAAAATGCCTTCGAGCCGTATTTTGGCGTGCCCTTGAACATCATGTGTTCGAGAAGATGGCTAAGTCCTGTCTTTCCTAAATTTTCATTTCTCGAACCTACCTTATACCATATCTGGAATGTCGCAATCGGAGCCTTATGGTCTTCAATAATAAGAACCTTAAGTCCATTGTCCAGTTTGTATTCCTTTACCTCTGCACAAAGAAACGTCGGGACTATAAGAAGAGCGAAGATAGTCAACAAAAGTTTTCTCATAATTTTAATAATAACATAAATGATTTCTTCGCAGCGTTCCGCTTAGGCTCAGCCGCTTAATCTTTATTTTTGTGGTAAAGTTTATAAAAACAAGATTGAGGTTGTTCAAAAAATGTTTCAAACAAAAAAGAACAGAATTCTTGTTACCTGTGCAAAAGGCATAACGCCTTTTTTAAGGGAAGAACTCATTCAACTCGGCTTTCCCATACTCTCTGAAACACAAGCAGGCATAACTACAGAAGGAACTATTGACGATACCCTCAGACTTAATCTCCATCTACGCACAGGACACCGAGTGCTTTTTCTCATCAGGGATTTTTTTGCGCGTGATGCAGATGCGCTCTATCGTTCAATGTCAGAGATGCCATGGGAGAAATATATAGCAGAGGATGGATATGTGTGTGTGACATCCAGTGTGGATAATCCGACCATCAAGACCTCACTCTTTGCAAATGTAAAAAGCAAGGATGCCATTGTCGACAGGATAAAGCAAAAGTGCAGACAGCGTCCTGATTCAGGACCTGATAAAGACAAGACAGTCATAAACCTCTACTGGAAAGATAATGCCTGTTCAGTTTATTTAGATACCTCGGGCGAACCTCTTTCAAAGCGCGGATATAGAAAAATCCCCATGACAGCTCCTATGCAGGAGACTCTTGCCTCGGCCATTGTCATTGCTTCTGTATGGGATAAAAAAAGCAATTTCATCAATCCAATGTGCGGAAGCGGAACCCTTGCGATCGAGGCTGCACTAATCGGCCTCAACAAAGCTCCCGGACTCATTCGTGACAATTACGGATTTATGCATATAAAAGGATTCAGCATATCTTTATGGAATAGTTTGAGAACACAGGCCCAAAAAGAATCAAGAAAGAGCATCGGATTTAAGATTATCGCAAGTGATAACAGAATTGAAGCTATTGAAGCAGCAAAGAAAAATGCATCTGCCGCAGGAGTAGATCATCTGATCGAATTTGTTCTATGCGATTATTCTGAGACAAAAATTCCCGAAGGTGGAGGAATTGTTATTCTCAACCCCGAATACGGAGAAAGAATGGGAGAGATAAAAGAGCTTGAGAGCGTGTACAAAGGCATAGGCGATTTCTTTAAACAAAAGTGCAGGGGATATACAGGATATATCTTTACCGGCAATCTTGACCTTGCAAAGAAAATTGGGCTGAGAGCAAAAAGAAGGATTCAATTTTTCAACGGCCCGATAGACTGCAGACTTCTTGAATATGAGTTGTACGAAGGCAGCAGGAAGAATAACTGATAGGAGAACAATTTATGGATGGAACCAATCGTGCCGATATAAAACAAGGATTGCGTGTTTCAATTGTATTGAAGAAGGACCAGCAGACAGGGAAACTGACAGAAGGAATCGTAAAAGATATTCTAACGAACTCGTCTGCGCATCCGCATGGAATTAAAGTCCGTTTGGAAAAAGGAGAAATAGGACGGGTAAAAAAAATACTTGGGTAAACAGCAGAATAAACCTGTTGCCCTCTCTAAGGGGAAAGCACCTGTAATGAATATCAACATAGAATTCCCATTCGCCATTTAATTTTGTGTATTTTCAGGGAAGGATGAACTGGGTTGGATTGCAAAAATTTTAACTGTTTTCTGATTTTCTTTTTGATGACGACTATCTCTATTTGTCCAGCCATTTAACAGCATCTTCTGCATCGCTAAAAACTTTAAATCTGCCTCTCTTAATATCTTCCTATCTTCTATTTCTTCTTTCCCATCAGCTTTATAGCTGTTTATATCCCTCCATGTCCTGAAAGAACACCAACGAATAATGTCAGCCAACTCAATCCTAAAATAACCCAGTGGAATACTGAAAGCCTGAAAAATATTTTTGTGGTATCCTGCTGAGCTTCTCCTTTGAAGATTATTTTGAAAAGTCTGCCTTCAAACAACAATACAAGGACATAGAAAGTCCAGACAATAAGCATCAGAGTTATGGCAATTCCATAGCCTGTGAACAACACGCTCCATCTGTTTGTTATAGAAAGAAGCCATATTCCTGTTATTCCTACAATAAGAACACAGAGCTTTGCGATATTGGCAAACCTATGCTCTACTCCTTGAAAAAACAGCATCTTTGCAAGCGAGCCTTCTGTCCTCATTATCATTGGGAAAACTATGATTGTTACGAATGTAACTCCTCCAATCCATACGACAACTCCGAGAACATGGATGGCAATAAGAAATGGTATAAGCATGGCGCCTCCTCAATCATTGAGTTATAATTTAATATCATCATGACTATTAGATAGCATATAATATAAGTGAATTCAACAACTAAGGAGGATTTGCAATGCTCGATAGAGCAAAGATTGATGAAGTAATAGGCAGGATACGTCCAGCGCTTCAGAGGGACGGCGGAGACGTTGAGGTTGTAGAGATAACTGACGATAATATTGTTAAGGTAAAACTCAAAGGCGCATGCGGCTCATGCCCTATGGCAACAATGACATTAAAGGGCGGGATTGAAGCAGAACTCAAAAAAGCCTTTCCTGAATTAAAAGCTGTCCAGTCCGTATAACTAATGCGGCAGGGGGAATCCCCCCTGCTTTTATCCTCAAAATCTTATCTTTTTGACTTGTATTCTGTATCAGGGGTATAATTTCTGTCATGAACAAAAAAACAATAACCATTCTTGTAACAGCATCAATCGTAACAGGCATCTTTTTCGGCGGATATCTTGCGCTTGCCAAAGGCATTCCATCAATCGATGAGCTGAAGCAGTACAGCCCCACTGCCGGCACAAAGATATTTGCAGACGACGATACCCTTATCGGAGAACTCAAGGCGGAAAAAGGCATATTCGTGCCTATAGATAAAATGCCAAAACATCTGATAAATGCTGTTGTTGCAATGGAAGACGCAAGGTTCTGGAAACACAGGGGCATAGATTACATTGCTATCGGCAGAGCTATTCTGAAAGACATTACACATATCGGCCTCAAGGAAGGTGCGAGCACAATAACCCAGCAGCTTGCAAAGATCGCATTTCTAACTCCTGAGAAGACAATAAAGCGCAAACTAAGAGAAGCAGCACTCGCAATGAAGATCGAAAGATATCTAGATAAAAAAGAGATACTGGAACTGTATCTTAACAAGGTATATTTCGGACATGGCGCATATGGTGTTGAGATGGCCTCTCACGTGTATTTCGGCAAGTCAGTTACAGACATAACATTATCTGAAGCAGCGATACTTACTGCACTCATAAAGGCTCCGATCACATATTCCCCGTTTAACAATCTGACAAGAGCCAAGGATAGACAGTCAGCAGTTCTTTTGAGAATGGAAGAAGAAGGTTTCATCAAAAAAACAGAGAGGGAAAAAGCCGTTAAGGAGCCCTTGCATCTTACGAGCCTTAGAAAAGAAAATGAGGCAAATAATTATTTCGTAGAGTATGTCAGAAAATATCTCGAAGAAAGATTCGATGAAGACACTATCTACAAAGCTGGATTGAATGTTTACACAACTCTTAATAAAAACCTCCAGCTATCAGCGCAAAAAGCCTTGCAGGCCGGACTCAGAGAATTAGACAAAAGAAGAGGATGGCGGGGACCAGTAGAACATAAAAAGGATATTGATGTTGGAAAAGAAATGTCGAGCAAGGATGTAGCATATGTCATTGGAACCGAAGATGAAATAACATCGGGCCTTGTCATCAAGGTGAGCGAAAAAGAAGCCGTAATTAAGACAAGAGGTGTGCTTGGAAAGCTTCCAATAGCAAATGCGCAGTGGGCAAGTATTGCTCTGGATCGTAAAACAAAAAAACCATACATGATAAAAGGATTTAATCTTACCAAAATAATAAAGCCTGGAGATATTGTTAAAGTCAGGATTCTAGGTAAAAAGGCAAAAGAACTTATGCTTGCTCTTGAACAAGATACTGAGATTGAAGGAGCAGTTGTTTCAATAGAACAGAGCACAGGATTTATAAGGGCACTTGTAGGAGGCTATGATTTTTCAAAAACAGAGTTTAACAGAGCTGTTAATGCAAAGCGGCAGCCAGGTTCTGCCTTCAAGCCAATAATATATGCAGCTGCAATGGATAATGGCTACACTCCTGCAAGCATTATTGAAGATGAACCTGTGACTTATCCGGGCGGATTAAAAGGCGACTGGATTCCTGAAAATTATGACAGAAAATTTCACGGGGCAACAAGGCTGAGGGATGCGCTGGCATATTCGAGAAACATAATAACCATAAAACTTGTTGATGCAATAGGGATAAGCAAGATTATTGCCTTTTCAAACAATCTTGGATTTGAAGGGGATATGCCCCGTGATCTCAGCATAGCATTGGGAAGCTTCAGCATTACCCCCCTTTCACTCACATCCATATACAGCACATTTGCAAACAACGGCGTAAAGATGAACCCAATGGCAGTAAAACACATAACAGATGCCAACGGAAGCATCATCGAGTCCAATGAACCGCAGGGACAAGAGGCAGTAAGTCCGCAGACAGCATTTCTAATAACATCCATGCTGAAAGATGTTGTTAATTATGGAACAGGCTGGAGAATCAAAGCGCTTGGAAGACCCGTTGCAGGAAAAACAGGAACAACTAATGAATACAGGGACGCATGGTTTGTTGGTTATACAACCGGGCTGACATCATGCGTATGGGTGGGATTTGACGACATGAAACCATTAGGGGAAAAAGAAACAGGCGCAAGAGCAGCCGCTCCTATATGGCTAAATTTTATGCGATCAGAAACTGTTGGTGGATCATCTATTGATTTTTACCCGCCTGAAGGAATTGTTCAGCATTCGATAGATCCCAAAACAGGACTACTGGTAGATGAAAACACTCCGGGCGGAATAAGGGAATATTTCAAGGCTGGGACACAGCCGACAAAATATGCAGGTTCTGTAACTCTCGAAAATAAAGAGGTCTCGAATCCGGACTTTGATTAGCATTAGCAAAAATGTGATAAAATCTAAGCAAGTTTAATAACAGGAGGGTTAAGATGAAGACCTTTATATTCAGCATTATAACTCTGTTTTTTTTAGCATCACCAGTTCTTGCACAGACCAACTATGACAAAGCTCTCGAGGCTTATGCAAAAAAAGATTATAAAACAGCAATCCAGTATTTAAAGGAATATGTTGCTGAAGAACCAAGCGCAGAAGCGTACTACCTCTTGGGATACTCTGCTTATAAACTAAAAAATATGGCTGAATCAGCAGAATATTTTAAAGAAGCATATCTGCTTGATCCTTCATTCGAACCCAAGCATATAAAGTTCGATGCTAAAGCCAAAAAAACAGAGAAAAAAGAAGAACAGATTAAGGAAGAACAAACCAAAGAAGAGCAGCCGCAGGGACAGCAAGAACAGAAATAACAAAACAACAGCAATAAAATAATATCTAATTACAAAAATCAGATATTATTAACTGAAAATCTTTCCGGGATTTAGTATGTTATCAGGGTCAAAAAGGTTTTTTATTCCTTTCATAATAGCAAGTTCGTTCTCTTTTATTTCCATGCCAAGATACGGCGCCTTTGTTATCCCAATTCCATGCTCGCCTGAAATTGTGCCGCCGAGTTTCAGCGTTGTCTCAAATATTTTTTTAACAAGCACTTCCGTCCTCTGATATTTTTCACTGTCTTGTTTTTCGACCATAATGTTCACATGAATATTCCCGTCGCCTGCATGCCCGAAATTCACTATTTTTATGCCGTTTTCCTCTGATAGCTTTCTTAAATATTTAAGCATCTCAGGGATTTTATCCCTTGGAACAACTATGTCTTCGTTTATCTTTGTGCCCGCAATCTTATAAAGCGCAGGTGAAATCGACCGTCTTGCCTCCCAGAGTTTTTCCCTTGCAGAATTGTCCTCAGCCATCTTCACATCAGCCTTTAATGAATTGCATATGTATGCAATCTTTTCAGCCTGCTTTGTTATTGCTGAAGGATGGCCGTCGAGTTCTATTAAAAGAATTGCCTCCGTGTTTTTTGGGATGCCGACAGACTTAAAATCCTCAACTGCCATAACAGCTTCCCTGTCCATGAATTCCAGAGTACGCGGAATTATTCTTGATGATATTATTTTTGTTACTGCCTCTCCGCATGTTTCAATATTATCAAACATGGCAAGAAGCGTAATCACCTCTTCGGGCAGAGGCAGAATTCTAAGCCGCACTTTTGTTATTACTGCAAGTGTACCTTCTGAGCCTGTTAACAGCCGTGTTAGATCATAGCCGACAACACCTTTTGCAGTCTTTACTCCTGTATTAATAACCCTGCCGTCAGGAAGAACTGCTTCAATTTCCATCACATAATCTTTTGTTACTCCATATTTAATAGCTCTTGGTCCGCCGGCATTCTCAGCAACATTTCCTCCTATTGTGCAGAAATTCATACTTGCAGGGTCAGGGGGATAAAAGAAACCATGATATTCAAGCTCGCGCTGAAGCTTTCCGTTTATCATCCCTGTTTCAACAACCACACTGAGATTATTGGGATCGAGTTCAACAATCTTATTCATCTTCTCAAGACTCAGGACAATAGAGCCAAACAACGGCACTGACCCTCCTGTCATGCCTGTGCCAGCGCCGCGAGGCGTAACAGCTAGTTTATTCTTATATGCAAACTGCATAACCCTTACAACATCTTCCAGCTTTCTTGCCCATACAACTGCCGAAGGGTATTTTTCTAATCCCGATGCATCAAAACCATAGCAGACAAGATCTTCCGGCTTTGTCGATATCTTTGTGTCAGGAAGTGTCTCGATAAGCTTTTCTATAAAGTAACTATGCAACATTCTAAGTCCTGTTTAATTTAAATGTGTTTGTATGGCACAGTGCAATTGCAAGCGCATCAGCGCTGTCAGTTGAAAGCTTTGATTTAATATCAAGAATTTTAGAGACCATGACCTGAACCTGATGTTTTTCTGCTCTTCCATATCCTGTGACAGCCTTTTTTACTTCAAGCGCGCTGTATTCATATATAGGCAATCCGCATGATACGGCTGCAATTAAAACCGAACCTCTTGCCTGTCCTAGTGCAAGGGCTGATTTTACACTCTTTGCAAAAAATACTTTTTCGATTGCAGCCTCATCAGGATTATATTCTCTGATTATTTCTGTTATAGAATAGAATAGTTCTTTCAGCCTGCTATGAAGATGCTGTGCCGGAGAAAAAACTATTCTTCCAGAGCCTATATAAGAATATTGATTTAAATACCTTTTGGAAGCTGTATTTGCTGTTATTAAACCATACCCACAGGAGATGCTGCCGGGGTCGATCCCAAGGATGATCTTTGACTTATTTTTTTCTTGGTGCTTCAAATAATATTTCCTCCACCATCTGGCAGAGGGCATGGCCAAGTGTTATGTGGGTTTCCTGAACTCTCGGCGTATTATCAGATGGAACTATAAACGCATAAGTCGCTTTTGAAGCAAACTTCTCGCCTTTAGTCCCTGTTAAGGCAATCGTCTTCATCTTCTTTTTCTTTGCTGCATCCATTGCCTTGAGCACATTCGGGGATCCTCCGCTTGTGCTTATTGCAATCACTATGTCGCCTTCATCTCCGAGAGATTTAAGCTGTTTTGAAAATATCTCAGAATAATCATAATCATTTGCAATGGAAGTGATTACCGCCATGTCGGTATTGAGCGCAATTGCAGGAAGGCTGGGTCTCTCTTTTTTGAATCTGTTAACAAACTCTGCTGCTATGTGAGACGCATCTGATGCACTTCCTCCGTTGCCGAATAGTATGACCTTTTTACCGTCATTGAATGCATCGGCTATTGCCTTTGAAACCTCGATAACTGTTTCAAGGTTTTCTTTTATAAATTTTTCTTTTACGCTTATGCTTTCTTCAAAGATTTTCAGGATTTTTTCTTTCATGGTGTTCAGTAGAATAATTCAATCCGGCTTGTCATGTCAATAATTTTGAGTTTTGTTTTAGCTTAATATTAAGGTAAAATAATGAAAATATTCGGCATAAAATCAATACACAACATGACAGACTTTCCTAAAAACAGTCACTTGACCCAAAGTACAGAAAGAGCAGCGCGTCTGCGCGAAGTCTTTGAAATTTTATTTGATATAAACAAAAATGTGCCTGTCATAGTTGAGGGGAAAAGGGACTCTGCTGCATTAAGGGAACTTGGACTTACTGGCGAGATACTTACTTTACATAAAGGCAAGAGCCTTTATGAGTTTTGCCAAGATATTTCAGAGAGATTTCGTAAGGTAGTATTACTGCTTGACTGGGATGAAAGAGGCGAAAGTCTGAACAAAGCTCTATGCGAACTTTTAAACGGGCAGTGGGAGGAATATTCATCCTTCAGAGAACTTATCAAGATACTCTGCCAGAAGGACATTCAAGACATTGAAGGAATTCCAAAGCTTTTACGGAGACTTGAAACAGATGAGAAAAACCGGCATTGAAGGCGAAAAGCTGGCAGAAGATTATCTGAAGGATAAAGCTTACAGAATAATCTCAAAAAACTATAAAACAAAAATTGGCGAGATCGATATTATTGCAGATGATAACGGCACACTGGTATTTGTAGAGGTAAAAACCCGTAAAAGTAATTATTTCGGCTATCCTTTTGAAGCAGTCGGCTCAAAAAAACAACATAAACTCAAAAACCTTGCGCTTCTTTATCTTAAAAAATATAAATTAGACTGTCCTGTCAGGTTTGATGTAATAAGTATTTTATTAAATACTGCTGACGGGCATATCGAACACATTAAAGATGCCTTTGAAATATAATTTCAACTATTTATACAGAACTAAATGTGAGATAATAAGGCACGCAGACAGGAGTTCCTAAAAATTTATGGGGATAGACAATAAGAACAAGCAGGATGAAATAAGCCTTTCAGAGATTAAATTCTCGAAAACAGAGATTCGGAGAATAATATTTACTGTTCTGACAGCAGTTGGAATTATAACCGCAATACCATTATTTTTATTGAATGAATCCCAGTCCCCAGTTGTTCCTAAGCCTGACGCTTCTGCTGTTACACAAGCAGGAGATCAGAAATCAGAAACTTCTAGTAATCCTTCACCGCCTGCGCCATTGCACCAGCAAAATCAGGCACCTGCTCAGCAGCAGATTATTTTTAAGAATACAAACAATGCGCCCTCAGTCAGCGACCCATCAAAAATTCAGCAGATAAAATACTATTTGAAAAATGAAGTGCGAAATATAAAGTTTATTACATCAGAAATTAACGGTGAATCATTTGAATTCATATTTGATACAGGAGCATCTGATGTCTCACTTAATTCTGAGACAATACAAAAGCTCGGAATTAAGGACTTCTCGAAAGCTGTACAATATGGAACAGCATCAGGCGTTGTTACAGCATATAAATTTTCATGCAATTCTGTGAAAATAGCCGCTTTTGAAATTAGGAATGTTGACTGTTCATACAATCCATCGGCAAAACATAATCTTTTCGGGAACACATTCCTGTCACATTTTAATTATTATATTGATGAGCTGAGCCAGACAATAACCCTGGTTTCTAAAAGCGAGAAGGCAGAGTTAGTAGGCGGAGAGCTGCGAATACCTAAAAGCGAAGGATACGTTGAGATAGGCGGCAAGAGATACGAATACGTTAACGGACAGTTAAAAAGAGTCCAATAAATCCCGCCTACTTGCAAACCAGAGGTTTTTTATAATAGTATATCCGCATGCCGAAGTGGTGGAACCTGGTAGACACGCACGTTTGAGGGGCGTGTGGGGTAACCCATGCGGGTTCAAATCCCGCCTTCGGCACCATTAACTCCTTGTGCCTATTGGTTTTTCCCCTTCTTCCCCTCGTTGTACGCCGTTGTACCTCTCCTATTAAGAATGTCATAAATTCTTTCTTCTGCTATCCTATTTTTTTTAACTCGTTGCACTTTCGTTGCACCATATGGTATAACTCCTTGATTTTATTGGTTGTCAAGGGGGTTCAAATCCCGCCTTCGGCACCATTCAAAAAATCCAGGACAAACGCAATGGTTAATGATATTAAGAGAAAAGCCCCTCAAAAAAAACCCAACAGAAGAAGATTAGGCGTTCACACATCAATAGCAGGCGGAATTCATACAAGCCTTGTTAGGGCATCCGAATTAGGCTGCAGCACAATGCAGATATTCTCACATAACCCAAGAGGCTGGCTTGTCAGAGATATACTGCAGGAAGAAAAAATACAGTTCGAAAAACTAAGGGAAGAACTCGATATCTCACCTGTTTATATTCACACATCGTATCTTATAAATATGGCTTCGAATTCAGAAGTCCTTCGGGAAAAATCGATTGCGCTTCTAAAGGAAGAGATGCGCAGAGCGGACATGATAGGCGCTGACTTTGTGATACTGCATACTGGCAGCGCATCGAATGATGACGAGAAGATTGCACGAAGCCGAGCAGCAGCAAGTTTGAAAAAAACATTCGAAGATGAAAAATGGAGTGCAGGACTTTTACTGGAGAACACCGCAGGCGAAAGAGGGGACATTACATCGAAGATAAATGAACTTGCGGAAATTATGGATCGGCTTGACGGGCTTATATCAGGGGTGTGTATAGACACATGCCATGCGTTTGCCGCAGGATACGATATCAGAAAATACGAGGGGATAGAAAAAATCTCTGATGAGATAAAAAAATATATAGGATTCGATAAATTTAAACTTATCCATCTTAATGACTCAAAGGGCGAGTCAGGTCTTCACAGAGACAGGCATGAACATATTGGTGAAGGGAAAATAGGAAGAAACGGATTAAAAAGTTTTATTAATCACGAACCATTCTCGAAGATCCCCATCATACTTGAGACTCCAAAGGAAAAAGAGTCTGACGATGAAGAGAACATAAAAAAAGTTCTGAGCATGCTCAAGGCCTGAAAGATCAATCTGTATTCAGACATTACAGCCGCATTTTTTGTTCTTTAGTATTTCGGCCTGCTTCTTTTTTGTCTGGAGAAACTTATCCTGCACCCCCCTGCCTCTTGCAAGTTTTCTATCAAGACCGCTTTGATGAGAATATCCCCGATTCTTCATCTCTTCAGCAAGCAGTTCGTGTCTTTTGAAAAGAGCCTTAAGCCTGCCTATCCACCTGAGAGTCTCTGGATGCCTTGAATATCCTTTTTTGTTCTGGGTTAGAATTGTCCAGAGGGCATGAAGCTCCCTGTGTTCGCCAAGCAGATGGTTTCGGCATAGTTTCTCGGGTTGGATGTCCCAGATGCGCATGATAGGATACAATAGCTCAAAACAACTTCTAAATTCAGATAAAAATTAATAAGGTGAACATCTATACGTTTTGCACATATTTCTCAACTATCTTTTTGTAGAATTCCCTGGAAATTTCCTGACCTTCAATTCTGGCTAAGTTTACCATATCAAAATTTTTAACAAGAAGTGAAACTATCTCAGAATCAAGCGCTGTCCCTGACATTCTGCTCATTATGCTCATCAGTTCTTCTTTGGACATTCCTTTTCTGTATGGTCTTTCTTCTGCAAGAGCTGTAAAAACATCCGCAACACACATAATCCTAGAGCCAAGAGAAAGAACATCACCCTTATAATGAAAAGGGTATCCCTTGCCGTCTATTCTTTCATGATGATACGCGCCCCATGTATTTATTGTGTCGAAATTCTCAAGAGTATCAAGTATCGAATATGTGTAGTAAGTATGGGAACGTATCATTTCAAATTCCTTGGGGGTCAGTCTGTAAGGCTTGTCAAGTATCTCATTTGGAACTGCAAGCTTTCCAAGGTCATGGAGATACCCGGCAAGTCTCATCATCTCGCATTCCCTGTCTGAGAAGCCCGTCAGTCGTGCAAGTGAGACAGAGCTTGCCGATACGCCGTTTGAATGGCTTGCTGTAAAAGGACTTCTGAAATCAATAACTGCAGCAATAAAAACTCCTAATTCGTTAAGTTCTTTAAGATTTAAAGTCTG